>JAUJMI010000362.1 GCA_030446945.1 Longimicrobium sp.
GGGATGGGGAAGTGCTGCGTGGCCGGCGCGGGCGAGGTGCAGGTGGACGAGGCGTACCGCCGCTTCCGAGTGGGCGAGACGGTCGTGCAGGAGAACGACTGGATCACGCTGGACGGGAGCACCGGGCGCGTGATCCTGGGCCAGGTCCCCACCCGCGAGCCGGAGCTGTCTGCACAATTCCAGCGGCTGATGGAGTGGGCGGACGGCTACCGCACCCTGCGCGTGCGCACCAACGCGGACACGCCGCACGACTCCGCCTTGGCCCGCCGCTTCGGCGCGGAGGGGATCGGGCTGTGCCGCACCGAGCACATGTTCTTCGAGGGCGACCGCATCGACGCGGTGCGCGAGATGATCCTGGCGGAGGACGGGGCGAAGCGCGCCATCGCCGTCGCCAAGCTCCTCCCCATGCAGCGCTCCGACTTCGAGGGGATCTTCCGCGCGATGGACGGCCTCCCCGTCACCATCCGCCTCCTGGACCCGCCGCTGCACGAGTTCCTCCCGCAGGGCGCGGCGGAGACAAGGGACCTGGCCCGCAAGCTGGGACTGGACCCGGTGCGGCTGCGCATGCGCGTGGAGGAGCATCACGAGAGCAACCCCATGCTCGGCCACCGCGGCTGCAGGCTGGGGATCAGCTACCCCGACATCACCTGGATGCAGGCGCAGGCGATCTTCGAGGCCGCCGTCGCCGTGCAGAAAGACGGTGTGACGGTGTGCCCGGAGATCATGATCCCGCTGGTGGGGACCGCCGAGGAGCTGCGCCGCCAGCGCCAGATCGTGGACGAATGCGCCGCCGAGGTCTTCGAGCAGACAGGGGAGCGCGTGCAGTACATGGCCGGCACCATGATCGAGCTGCCGCGCGCCGCCCTCACGGCGGACAAGATCGCCGAGCACGCGCAGTTCTTCTCCTTTGGCACCAACGACCTGACGCAGACCACCTTTGGCCTCTCGCGCGACGACGCGGGGCGCTTCCTCCCCAAGTACGTGGAGGACGGCATCCTCCCCGACGACCCGTTCCAGACGCTGGACCAGGAGGGTGTCGGGCGGCTGGTGGAGATCGCGTCGCACCTGGGGCGCGGGGTGAAGCCGGAGCTGAAGCTGGGTGTGTGCGGCGAGCACGGCGGCGACCCGCGCTCGGTGGAATTCTTCCATCGCGTAGGGCTGGACTACGTCTCGTGCTCCCCGTACCGCGTGCCGATCGCGCGGCTGGCGGCGGCGCACGCGGCGCTGAACGACCGGGCATAGGTGGGGCCCTCACCCCGCTCGTTCCTCGCTGCTCCCTGCGCGGCGCGATGTCTCCGTAGGGGCGCGATTTATCGCGCCCACCCCTCGCGCGCCTCGGCCGTCGCGTCTCACAGGGTCTGGTAGGGGCAGACCTGCGTGTAACCTGCGTGTCTGCCCACCGCTGCCCCGCCTCGACCCCAGCTCCACGTGCAGACCCCGTTGGGCCCGCGTGGCTGCCCGTGCCGGCCCCGGTGACGGCCCACGCGCCACGCGCCCATGCACGCAAACCGCCCCTCCTCCAGCAGTCTGGGGGAGGGGCAGCGAGGTGACGAGAGGGGAGAGGGGCTTGCGGCACCCGCCCCCCCTCGCATCATTCTACGTCACCAACTCAGCTGCGCGCCCGGAAGTTCACGATAGTCTGCGTGCCGTCCGGGCGGCGGCCGACGAGGGAGACGACGGCGCCGGGGCGGACGCCCTCCATCGCGGAGCGAAGCTCGTCGATGGTGCGGATCTCGCGGCCGTTGAAGCGCTCGATGCGGAAGCCCGGCATCAGCTGGGAAGCGCTCGGACCGGACGGGTCCACGCCCGTCACCACCACGCCCTCCGCGGCGGGGAGGCGCAGCTGCTGCGCGATCCCCGGCGTCACCGGGGCGGCCGCGAAGCCCAGGCGGTCCGTCGCGTCGCCGCTGGCGGCGGGGGCGGCGGCGCCGGTGCGCTCGGCGCGCGGCGAGTCGAAGGCGGCGAGCTTCACCGTGGCGCGCTGGCGCTTGCCGTAGCGGATGACCTCCAGCACCACCTCGTCGCCCGGCTGCTTGCGCATCACCTGCTCCATCAGGTCGCCGGTGTTGCGGACCGTGCCGCCGTCCACCGACACGATCACGTCCCCCAGGCGCAGCCCGGCGTCGCGGGCGCCGGCCTTGGGCTCGCTGCTGATGACCGCACCCTCGGGGGCGCGCAGGCCGAACACCTCGGCGTCGGCCGGGGCGGCGTCGCGGATCTCGACGCCGAGCATGGGACGGTGCACCACGCCGTAGCGGATCAGGTCGTCCGCCACGCGCTTGGCGAGGTCGATGGGCACCGCGAACCCGTACCCGGAGTAGTAACCGGTCGGCGACGCGATGGCCGAGTTCACGCCGACCACGCGGCCCTGGAGATCGACCAGCGGGCCGCCGGAGTTGCCGGGGTTTATGGCCGCGTCGGTCTGGATGAAGTGCTCCAGCGGCGAGGTGGCGCCGGTGTTGCGGCCCATGATCCCCAGGCTGCGCCCCTTCGCGCTCACGATGCCGGCCGTGGTGGTCTGGCCCAGCGAGAGCGGGTATCCGAGGGCGAGCACCCAGTCGCCGGTCTCCAGCGCGTCGGAGTCGCCCAGGCGCACCACGGGGAGGTTTTTGGCGTCGACCTTGAGGACGGCGATGTCGGTGTTGGCGTCGCGCCCCACCACCTGCGCTTCGAGCTCGCGGCGGTCGTTCATCACCACCTTGACGCGCGACGCGCCAGCCACCACGTGGTTGTTGGTGATGACGTAGCCGTCGGCCGAGACGATGAAGCCGGAGCCCGACGACTGCGTGGGGCCCGAGCGCTGCGGGCCGCGAAAGAAGTCCTCGAACGGCGTCCCGCGCATCTCCGGCGGGATCTGCGCGTTGACCTGGCGCGCGGCCGACTCCACCTGGATGAAGACCACAGCCGGGAGCGCGGCGCTGCTGGCGGCGCGGAAGGCGCCCGAGAGCGCGTCGGCGGACGGGGCGCCGCGCACGACCGGCTCCGTGGGCGCCGAGGCGAGCGGGCCGCTCTGGGCCACCAGGTCGGGAAGCGGGCTCTGCGCCGCCTCCGCGAGCGTCAGCCCCGCTCCGAGGCCGACGACGAGCGTGGTGGGGATGGCGAGCTTGCGAACGTAGCGGTTCATGGTCACATACCGGGTTGAGGTCCTCGGCGCCGAATCCGATCCGCGGCGTCGTGGGTAGATTTACACGGCAGCCGTTCCAGGAGTTCATGCGCGCGGTTAGACCCCGGTTAAGCGTCGATTAGCGAGCCTTAATCCGCCCGCCGAGCGGGCCCCCGCGGCCCGCGCGCGGGTATACGAAAGCGACAACGCCCGGACCCGCCGGGCGCTCCCCGCGACGGACTCTCCCCATGCGCATCCTGATCGTAGAAGACAACCCGCGGATCCTGACGTTCCTGGCAAAGGGGCTGCGGGAGGAGGGGTACATCGTGGAAACGGCGGCGGACGGCGACTCCGCCTTCGACAAAGCGCGGACGCAGGGCTTCGACGCCGCGGTGGTGGACGTGATGATCCCCGGCCGCTCCGGCTTCGACCTGGTGCGCGACCTGCGCGCGGCCGGAGTCGCCCTGCCCGTGCTGATGTTGACGGCGCGCGACCGCACCGAGGACAAGGTGGAGGGGCTGGACTCGGGGGCGGACGACTACCTGACCAAGCCCTTCGACTTCAGCGAGCTGACCGCCCGCCTGCGCGCGCTCCTGCGGCGGCGCGTGGCCGGCGCCCCCGCCGTGCTGCGCGTGGGCGACCTGGAGATGGACCCCGCCACCCGCGAGGTACGGCGCGGCCACCAATCCGTGGAGCTGACGCCGCGCGAGTTCTCGCTCCTGGAGTACCTACTCCGCAACGCGGACCGCCCCCTTTCGCGCGCCACGCTGATGGAGCACGTCTGGGGGATCCGCTTCGACCCGGGGACCAACATCGTGGACGTTTGCGTGAACGCGCTGCGCAACAAGCTGGGGCGCGACCCGGAGCTGATCCACACGGTGCGCGGCGTGGGCTACGCCATCCGCACCCCGGAGCGCGTCGAATGACCCGTACCTCGCTGCGGCGCGAGCTGGTGGTGGGGTACTCGGTGATCCTGCTGGCGTCGCTTACGCTCTTCGCGGGGATCACCTACGCCATCCTGCGGCAGTCGCTCGCCCGCACGGGCACGCAGTCGCTCCGGCAGACGGCGGCCGCCGCGGAGCAGCTCATCGC
>JAUJMI010000363.1 GCA_030446945.1 Longimicrobium sp.
CGCAAGCCAGGGCCGCAGCAGCTCCATGCTCCCGCGCAGATACGCGGCCCAGCGCCGGTCGTAGCGCGCCGCCTCCTGCGCGTACTCCCGCCGCACCCGCGCGGCGATTTTGTCATCGGTCAAGCGAACGCTCCAGGTGGTGGTCGTATGCGCCCACGGCGAGGCGCGTGCCGCAAGGCGAAGGCGTAGGGACCGGCGCGTCAGGCGGAGGTCGGAGAGGCGGAAGCCAAGGGCAGCCACGAGGGGCGGCCCCTACGTGGATCAGTGGGCCGCGCGGGGGGCGAGGCGGAGGCAAGGGAGGGCAGACACGCAGGTCTGGCCCTACGGGCGCGGTGCGGAAGGCGGCGGTCGGGATGGTGGCGAGGGTGGGCGCGGGACACGCGGCGGAGCAGCCCGTGACACGGGCGTGATGAATCACGCCCCTGCGGCGACATTTGCGGGACGAACGGGCATCCGCCCCCTCTCCCGATAACGTGAGGGCGCAGCCCTCTCCTGTTATCGGGAGAGGGGGCAGCGAGGAACGAGCGGGGGTGAGGGCTCACCCCACCCGCTCCAGCAGCCCGACCTGAAGGTGCGCGAACACCGCCTCCGCGTCCAGCACGGCGCTGCCGCCCAGCTCGCGCGTGCGCAACTCGGCGCCGGTGAAGCGGTCCACGTACGTGCCCGCCAGCTCCGGCGGGAGGACGATGCGCGTGCTCCTCCACAGCTTCGCGGTCGGTAGGGCGAAGTCCTGGTCGCGGGTCAGCGTGGCGACCAGGCGCGGGACCACGGTGACCACGGCGGCGCCCTCCGCACGGCGGGCGTAGGCGACGGCGTGGCCGGCGCGGTCGCCCTCGGTGACGAGCGGGAGGTACTCGCCCGCGGCGAAGAGGTCCGGGTAGCCCTGGCGCACGCGCAGCGCCGTCTGGGTCAGGTACAGCTTGATGCGGCCATCCTCCCAGCCATCCACCAGAGCGCGGGCCACCTCGCGCCGCTCGCGCTCCTCCAGCGACGACTCGAGCGAGGCGAGCATCCCCCGGCGCAGGCCGAAGTCGACCGGGCGGCGGTTGTCGGGATCGACGAGCGAGAGGTCCCACACCTCCTGGCCCTGGTACACGTCCGGCACGCCGGGCGAGGTCAGCTTCACCAGCGTCTGGGCGAGTGAGTTGACCATCCCCAGCCTCGCGATGAGGGGGTGGAAACGGACGAAGTCCTCCAGGAACGGGTTGTCCTCGCGGCGCAGGATGGTGGCGACGAACTCCTTGAGGCCGTCGTCGTAGGCCGCGTTGGGGTTGATCCAGCTGGTGTTCAGCTTGGCCTCGCGCGTGGCCTTTTCCATGTACGCCTGCACGCGGCCCACCAGGTCCTGGTGCACCTGGTCGTTCACCTCGCCAAAGGGCCAGGCGCCCACCAGCGTCTGGTAGAGGAGGTATTCGTCGTTCTCGTCCGGCACCAGCGCGTCGCCACCGTCGGAGAGCTTGTGGCCGCGGTTGAGCTCGGCCCAGCGGAAGACGTGGTCCTCCCAGATGTCCGGGATCTCGGAGAGGATGTTGATGCGCGCGCGCACGTCTTCGCTGCGCTTGGTGTCGTGCGTGGACGACGCGCTCATGCTGGCCGGCCGGCGCTCCGCCCGCTCCAGGTTGAAGGCGTGGAACTCGTCCGGCGTGATGCCGAAGCGGTCCGGCTCACCGCCCACCTCGTTGAGCGAGATCAGGCGGTTATACAGGTAAAAGGTGGTGTCCTCCACCCCCTTGGCCATCACGGGGCCGGTGAGCTGCTGGAACTTCATCACGAAGCGCGCGTGGTCCTCGCGCGCGTCCGGGCTCAGCGACTCCGGCCAGCGCAGAAGCAGGACGTCGTGCAGGAACTCGAAGAGCGACGCGCTCACGTCCGGGTTGCGGCGCTTGGCGGCGCGGATCGCCTGGTCCACGTACTGCCGGTCGCGCTCGGATACGGCGCCGGCGTAGGCGTCCACGTAGGTGCGGTACACGGGGAAACACGCCACCGTCTCGCGCAGGGCGTCGCGCAGGGCGCCCCAGGTGAAGTCGCGGTAGCAGCGGTTCTCGGTGGAGAGGCGGTCCAGCATGCTCGCCAGCACCGTGAGCTCGCTGATGAGCGACGAGCGCAGGATCAGCCTCTTCTTGTCGTACACCAGGTCGTGGAACTTCCAGCGGTTGCGGGCGAAGCGGTGGTACAGGTCGTCCATCCTCTGCGCCTGCGCCGGGTCCACGAAGATGCCGTTGACCCGGTTCATGTACTCGTACCCCACCGTCCCCGCCACCGGCCAGTCGTCGGGGAGCGTCTCGTCGCCCGTGAGGATCTTTTCCACCAGGACGTAGAACTGTTCCCTGCCCTCGATCCCCGCCGCCTCCCGCTGCAGCTCGCGCAGGTACTCGCGCGGGTGGAAGAGGCCGTCCGGGTGGTCGATGCGCAGCCCCGTGACCCGCCCCTCGCGCACCAGGCGCAGGATCAGGCGGTGCGTGTCGTGGAAGACCTGCGGGATCTCGGTGCGCAGCCCGGCCAGCTCGTTGACGTCGAAGAAGCGCCGGTAGTTGATCTCCTCCGCCGCCACGCGCCAGAACGCCAGCCGGTACGCCTGGTCGGAAAGGAGCTCGTCCAGCCGGTCAAAGGAGCGCGGGTCTCCGGGGGTGCCGTTGAAGGTCTTCACCGCCCCGTCCAGCGCCGCGCGCACCTCCGCGCACGCCGTGTACAGCGCGTGCAGGCGGCGGCGCGTCACGATGCGCTCGCGGTTGCGCTCCTCGATGCTGGCCGCGTCGGTGCTGCGGCGCGGCGGCAGGTGCTCCAGCGCGGTGACGATGCTGGCCAGCTCCATCCGCTCCTCGGCGTCCTCCTTGAGGTGCACCCGCTCCAGCGCCTCGCGCAGCACGGCGGCGGTTGAGCCGGGGGCCACCGGGAACCAGTTCTCGTAGTACTCCACCCGGAACTGCCCCGCGTCGTACACCAGCTTCAGCTCGCCCCCCTCCAGCACGCACCCGTACTGGTCGCCCAGCACCGGGAGGAGCACCTTGCCCTGGAGATCGGGCGAGCGGGCGTTCCAGTCGATGTCGAAGTAGCGCGCGTAGGCCGACGAGGGGCCGTTCTCCAGGACGTTCATCCACCACGGATTGCTGGCCCCGGCGATCCCCATGTGGTTGGGGACGATGTCCAGCAGGTGGCCCAGTCCGTGCTCACGCAGCAGCGCCGAAAGCCGGGCGTGGTCGGCCTCGGTGCCGATCTCGGGGTTGAGCGCCTCGTGGTTGGTGATGTCGTAGCCGTGCATGCTCCCCGGCCGCGCCTGCAGGTACGAAGATGCGTAGAGGTCGCTGACCCCCAGCTCCGCCAGGTAGGGCACGATCTCCGCCGCGTCGCGGAAGGTGAAGCCGTGGTTGAACTGGAGGCGGTAGGTGGCGCGCGGCACGCGTCCCGCGTTCGCCGCGCCATCGGGGGCCGCCCGGTCTTCGGATCGATGCACGATATGTCTGTCACACGGGTGAAAAACGCCGAAACCGCCCACCTGGGCGGGGCGGCGGCCACTCGCAAGAAGCGGGGCACCCCCCGCAACAAGCCCTGACCCACGCTGATGCCCGACTCGTTCACCCCCGCGGGGTCGTCCCGCCGCAACACCCCGTTCCAGCAGGTCCCCGGGTTCCTGGAGGACGCCGAGGCCGCCTGGCCCGGAAAGCCCTACCCCCTCGGCGCGCGCTGCGACGGCCAGGGGACCAACTTCGCCGTCTACAGCGAGCTGGCGTACGAGGTGGAGCTCTGCCTCTTCGACCGTCCCGACGACCCGCAGCCGTCGCGCACGGTGCGGCTGCGCGAGCGCACGGCCTTCGTGTGGCACGGCTACGTGCCCGGGGTGATGCCGGGCACCTTTTACGGCTTCCGCGTCAACGGGCCGTACGACGTGGCACGCGGGCTCCGCTGCAACCCCTTCAAGCTCCTGATCGACCCCTACGCCCGCGCCCTGGCCGGCACCATCCGGTGGGACGAGCACCCCTTCGCCTACCCCTTCGAGCAGCCCGGCGAGGACTGGGTGCTGGACGACGGGCCCGACCACCTCGGCGTCCCCAAGGGCGTGGTGGTGGACGACACGTTCGACTGGCGGGGGGACGAGCCGCCGCGCATCCCCTGGCACGAGACGGTCATCTACGAGGCGCACGTCAAGGGGCTCACCCGGCTGCACCCCGACGTGCCGCCGGAGCTGCGCGGCA
>JAUJMI010000364.1 GCA_030446945.1 Longimicrobium sp.
GAGACTGCCGTTTCGCCCGCCCCGGACCTATGGCGGAGGGACCGGGTAGACAGAACCATGACCGACCCGGAAATGACCGCCACACCGATCCTTGCCCTGGACGTGCCGGATGCCGCCGCCGCATTCGCGCTGCTGGACCGCTTGGGGCCGGACGCGGACTTCGTAAAGGTGGGCCTGCAGCTCTTCACCGCCGAGGGACCCGCCGTCGTGCGCGCGCTTCACGAGCGGGGATGCCGCGTCTTTTTGGATCTCAAGCTCCACGACATCCCGAATACGGTCGCCCAGGCCGTGCGCTCGGCTACGGCGCTGGGGGTGGAGCTGCTGACGCTGCACGCATCCGGCGGCGGCGAGATGATGCGCGCCGCCCGCGCCGCCGCAGGTGAGGACGGGCCCGCGCTCCTGGCCGTCACCGTGCTCACGTCGCTCTCCGCGGAGGAGACGGCCGAGGCGTGGGGGCGCGACACCGTCACGGCGGAGGCGGAGGTGGAGCGGCTGGCGCGGCTGGCGCACACGTGCGGGATGGACGGCGTGGTCGCGTCGGTGCACGAGCTGGCGGCGATCCGCTGGGCATTGCCGCGCGACTTCGGCGTGCTGACGCCCGGCATCCGCCTGGCCGGCGACGACGCGGGCGACCAGTCGCGCGTCGCCACCCCCGCCGAGGCCATGCGCTTGGGCGCGGACTACCTGGTGATCGGGCGCTCCGTCACCGCCGCGGCCGATCCTGCCGCCGCGATGCGCGCCGTAATGACGGACCTGGGCGCCGTGGCGCCGATGACCATAGACCGATAGATGACCCGTCTCCTCTTCATACTCGCGCTTCTCCTGCTCCCGCCCGCCGCCTCCGCGCAGTCGCGGCCGGCGCCGCTGGACGCGTTCGTGGCCAACGTCGCGCGCCTGTGGTCCGCGGGGGAGGCGGCCGAGCTGGTGGAGCTGGCGCCGGCGGATGGCCGCATCCTGCTGGCGCTGGGGAACGAGGAGGCCGGCGCGGTGCAGGAGCGCCACGTGGCCGCCGCCCTCCGCGAGCTCTTCCGCGACAGGGAGACGGTGAGCGTGCGCCCCACGCAGGTGCAGCTCTCCGGCGGCACTCCGCTGCGCGGCTTCGGCGAGCTGGCGTGGGTGTCGCGCCAGCGCGGCGTCACCCGGCCGGTCACCTCCACGGTGTACGTGGGCGCGGTGTACGAGGGGAACGCGTGGCGGATCCGGGAGCTGCGCGTGCTGCGCTGACCCGCGCACCCCCCCACACCGGCGCCCCGGCCGTCCTCGCCCAAGAGGATCGCCGGGGCGTCGTGGCTTGACTCCCCCGCGCCGCCCGCCTACGATTGCGGGCCTTCGAGGCCGCCGCGCCCCGTGCCGTCCACCCCCCGCCTGACCGATGCTGCAGACCGACACCGTAGCCACCGTCCGCACCGCCGACGTCCGCGAGTGGTCGGACCTGTTCAATTGGCCCGCGCTCACCGCGACGGGGCTGCGGGTGGCGGGCGCGCTGCTGGTGGCGGTCATCGCCTACTATGCCCTGGAAGCCGTCCTCCGCCGCGTCGAGCGCTCGTCGCAAAAGGATGGCATCGTCACGGCGCAGGAGCAGCGCACCCGCACCCTCATCAGCCTGCTGCGCAGCGTGGGGCGGGTGGTGATCTGGGTGGTGACGCTGTTCATGGTGCTCGGCGCCCTGGGGCTGCAGCTCGGCCCGCTGCTGGCCGGCGCCGGCGTGGTGGGGCTCGCGGTATCTTTTGGCGCCCAGTCGCTGGTCAAGGACGTCATCAGCGGGCTCTTCATCCTGATGGAGAACCAGTTCGGCGTGGGCGACGTGGTGCGGCTGGAGGGCGTGTCCGGCGCCGTGGAGAGCATGACGCTGCGCGTGGTGGTGCTGCGCGACGTGCACGGCGTGGTGCACGTGGTGCCGAACGGCGAGATAAAAAGGGTGAGCAACCTCACCCGCGGGTGGGCGCGCGTGGTGCTGGACGTGGCCGTCGCCTACAAGGAAGACCCCGACCAGGTGATGGCGGTGATGCTGGACGAGGGGCGCAGGCTCTACGACGACCCCCAGTGGCGCCCGCTGATCCTGGAGGATCCGCAGGTGCCGGGGATCGAGTCGTTCGGCGAGAGCGGCGTCAGCATCCGGGTGTGGATCAAGACCCTCCCGCTGAAGCAGTGGGAGGTGGCGCGCGAGCTCCGCCGCCGCCTGAAGCTCCGCTTCGACCAGGAGGGGATCGAGATTCCCTTCCCCTCGCAGACGGTGTACTGGGGCGAAGGCCAGGCGCCCGCCGAGACGGCCGCGCTGGCCGGCGCCATCGCGCGCCCGCGGCCCGCCGCCGGAGGTGGAAATGCGGAAGGCTGACGCCGGAGCGGGGCGGCGATGTAGGGAATCCGGCTCATAGCTGGAGGGATGGGCACGCCGCCCCTATTCCCCATTCCCTATTCCCCATTCCCTTGTCCATGCCGATCCGCTTCTACAACACCCTGACCCGCCGCGAAGAAGAGTTCGTCCCCCTGGAGCCCGGCAAAGTCGCGATGTACACCTGCGGCCCCACGGTGTACGCTCCGCCGCACATCGGCAACATGAGGACGTTCTTCTTCGCGGACCTGCTGCGCCGGTACCTGGGGTTCCGCGGCTTCCAGGTGAAGTTCGTGATGAACCTCACCGACGTGGACGACAAGACGATCCGCGGCGCGCTGCGCGAGGGCGTGTCGCTGAACGAGTACACGCAGCCGTTCATCGACGACCTCTTCCACAACTTCGACCAGCTCGGCATCCGCCAGGCGGACGTGCACCCGCGCGCCACGCACTACGTCCCGCAGATGGTGGACATCATCCGCCGCCTGCAGGAGCGGGGAATGGCGTACGAGGCCGAGGGCTCAGTCTACTTCGACATCTCGGAGTTCCCCGGCTACGGCCAGCTCTCGAAAGTGGACGTCTCCGCGGGCCGCCGCGGCGAGCGCGTGGCCGCGGACGAGTACGACAAGGACGACGTGCGCGACTTCGTCCTGTGGAAGGCCGCCAAGCCCGAAGACGCCACAGTGGGCGCCGTGTGGGACACGCAGTGGGGCCCCGGTCGCCCGGGATGGCACATCGAGTGCTCGGCCATGAGCATGCAGGAGCTGGGGGAGACCTTCGACATCCACCTGGGCGGCGTGGACCTGATCTTTCCGCACCACGAGGACGAGATCGCCCAGAGCGAGGGGGCCACGGGCAAGCCGTTCGTGCGCTACTGGCTGCACGGCGAGTTCCTGCTGCTGGAAGGTGGCAAGATGGCCAAGTCCACCGGCAACATCTTCAACGTGCGGGACCTGGTGGAGCGCGGAGTGAAGCCGTCGTCGGTGCGCTACCTGTACCTGACGGCGCACTACCGCAGCAAGCTCAACTTCACGTTCGAGGGGCTCGCCTCCGCCGGCGAGGCGGTGCGGCGCGTGCGCGGCACCCGCGACCGCCTGCGCGACCACCCCGCCGCCCGCGATCCGGACCCGGCGGACACCCCCTCGCTGCACGCCGCCGCCGACGAGGTGCTGGCCGCCTTCGCCGCGGCGATGGACGAGGACCTCAACACCAGCGTGGGCCTCGCCACGCTGCACCGGCTGGCGGGCGCCATCAACACGCGGCTGGAGGAGCTCGGCACTCGCCCCATCAGCCACGCCGAGCAGGCCGCCGCCCTGGCCGCGCTGGAGCGCATCGACTCCGTCTTCGGCTTCGTCTCGCTGGCCGACCGCGAGTCGCAAGTGGACGAGGGGCTCGCCGCCTGGGTGGAGGAGCGGATCGCCGCGCGCGAGGCCGCCCGCAAGGCGCGCGACTTCGCCAGCGCGGACGC
Organism: Longimicrobium sp.; assembly: GCA_030446945.1. Classification (GTDB taxonomy): domain Bacteria; phylum Gemmatimonadota; class Gemmatimonadetes; order Longimicrobiales; family Longimicrobiaceae; genus Longimicrobium. The sequence goes on from JAUJMI010000364.1 coordinate 3,801, forward strand.
CATCCGCGACGAGATCGCGGCGCGCGGGGTGGTGGTGGAGGACACGGCGCAGGGGCCGCGCTGGTCGCTGGGATCGTAGAACGGCGGGGGTGGTGAAGCGTGCGGCTTTGGGTTAAATTCGACCCCTTCGCCACCTTAGCTCAGCTGGTAGAGCACTCGATTTGTAATCGAAAGGTCGTCGGTTCGAACCCGACAGGTGGCTCTCGGCGCCTGCCGAGCCGGATTGCGTGCCCCGCACCGATCCACTAGCTTTTCCACCCCGCCGCCCGCGGCGGGGACTCCCGGGCGGGAGTAGCTCAGTTGGTAGAGCATTAGCCTTCCAAGCTAAGGGTCGCGGGTTCGAGTCCCGTCTCCCGCTCC
>JAUJMI010000365.1 GCA_030446945.1 Longimicrobium sp.
CGGGCCGATGGAGCTGCGGCGCATCCAGCGCTTCCGGCAGGCGCTGCTGGAGTTCGGGAGCGCGCTGGGGCTCTTCGCCTGCGACTGCAGCGAGGAGTGGTGCCCGAAGCGTACGCCGAGCGCGCTCACCACGCTGGACCTGCTGGCGGTGGTGGCGGGGGATTGGCACGCGCGCGCCGGCTGCCTCTTCCGCTGCCAGCACTCCATCGGCGCGGAGCGCATCGCGCGCACCGAGGCGACGCTGGACCGCAACCGTGCGCTGCTGGGCGGCTTCCGCGAGCGGCTGGAAGGCACCCGCTTCGTAGAGCGCGAAGCAATCGCCGCGCGGTCCGGCGAGGCCTCCGGGACGCTGACGTAGCGGGAAGCCCGCGCCGCCGCCACCCACGCCATCGAGGTGTGGGTGATGGAGCGCGGCTACCACGACGCGGAGGTGGACCAGATCCATCGCCTCCTGCGCGAGCTCCCCGGCGGCGGGGGCGAAACCACCGGAGGCGCCTTCGTCGGCGCCGTCACCGACGCTGTGGACGCCCTGCTGGTGAAGGACGTGCTGGCGGCGGAGATGTTCGACGCCCTCTACGGCCCGGTGGAGCCTTGCATCCCCCACGCCGGCCTCCAGTCCGCTCCCGCTGTCGCGCACACGCGCTGGGTCGGGCTCAACTGAGGGAAGCGCGGAAGAGACCTTCCGCCCCTCTCTTCGTGCGCACCTGCCAGACGTCGTTGTTCTCGATCCTGACCGGCCTCTGATAGAGCCGGTTCTATGCCAGCTGCGCCAGGAATCGTACCTTTTAGCTCCAAAGCGGTGCTCTGTCTGGCGTAAGACGGGCGGGATCGTTCTTTCCCGCGGGGGTAGCGGCGCGTATTTTAGTACCACGCGTTTCCGCAGCTCCCCCGCTCCCCGACCGCCGGTGCCTAAGACGCCTACCCGCAAGAAGGCGGATCCCCCACCCGAGGTTTCCGTCGAGCACGACGTAGAATCCGGGTTCTGGACCCAGTTCAACCAGACGCCGGCGCGGCCGCGCGAGCGCGTGGACCTTGCCCTCAAGATCCGGGGCAAGCCCGGGAAGTGGCTCCACGATTCGCTCCTGGCCCGCGGCATGGAGGGGATCTCGTCGTACAGCACCGTCCACCGCTACCTCACGGGCGCGGTGGACAACCCGCCGATCAGCTTCTGGGAAGAATCCGCGGTGGTGCTGGGGTTCCGCACCGGCTGGATCATCCTGGGCGACGGCGAGCCGACGGACGAGGGGGAGCAGCGGCGGCTGCGGATGAGGAAAAAGGAACGCGACGACGCCATCGACGAGGCCATCGCCTCCGAATTCCCCTACCTCAACGAGCTGCGCGGCCTGGGGCGCACGGCAGTGCGCGAGGCGCACGTGGAGCTGGTGCGGCGCGCCGAGCGGCACCTGCGCGCCTCCGAGGCCGACTACGATTCCGCACGGCTCCGCGTGGAGATCGGCGAGGAGCTGGGGCGCGCGCTGATTCAGCCCCTCCGCATGTCGCGCCGCATGGGCCGCCTCCGCGAACGCCTCACCGATCGCCAGATCCACGACTACACCGTGCTGCTCGTGCAGGCGATCCTGGCGGCGCTGCCGGTGGAGCAGTAGGGGCGGAGTGGTTCTGGTGTAGTGCGCCTCGAATACCTTTTGGATGGACCTGCTCCACATTCAGATTGTGGCGCATGCTCAGGCAACGCGAACCTCCGCTGCGCGATGGCGACCGGACCGAGTTGCGGCGCCCGGTCCGCTCGCGCACTGCTGCTCATCGACGGGTCGAGCGTGCCCGCATCCTCCTCGCCTCTGCCAGAGGAAACGGCAAGGAAGAAGAAGAAACCACCGTGCCCTCTCCGTTCCCCTTCCCCACCCCTCTGCGTCGCCGTGTGAAAAGGCCGTTAAGGTGCGGACTTCCACATCTTGTTCCGGGCCGCGGCGACGACGGTAGGGCGGGGGTGCTTGCCCCGGGTGCATCGGTGTGCAATAATTTTAGCAGGGGCGCCCGCGCAGGCGCCCCAATGCATCCTCCCCCGGAGCAACTTTGCCATGAAGCACCAGTCCATCGTCATTCTTGCGGTCGTACTCCTGGCGGGGTGCGCCCGCCAGACGGCGCCGTTCACCGGCCCCTCGGGCGCCCGCGGCCCGGCAGGCGACGGAGCCCCGGTCCAGCGCGCCATGCGGTCGGGCGCCGCCATGGGCGGCGACACCACCGCGCCCGGCGGCGGCGGTGGAATCGGGGCGGCGCGCCCCCGCCCGTACTCGTCGGTCATCACCTCCGAGGCGCGCACGCGCCGCGGGATGTTCGCGGTGCACCAGGTGGGCGACAAGCTGTTCTTCGAGATCCCGCGCCGCGAGTTCAACAAAGACATGCTGCTGGTGGGGCGCTACGCCCGCGCCGCGGCCAGCAACCCGAACATCCCCACCGGCGGCTTCGGCGATTTCGGCGGCGACCAGTTCGCCGAGCTCACCCTGCGCTGGGAGCGCAACCGCAACCGCGTGATCCTGCGCAACCCGCAGTACAACATCACGGCGGACACCACCCTCCCCGTGGCCCGCGCGGTGGAGGCGTCCAACTACCCGGCGATCGTCGCGGTGATGAACGTGGAAGCGTTCGGGCCGGACAGCTCGGCCGTGGTGGACGTGACGCGCCTCTTCACCACCGCCACGCCGGAGATCTCGGCGATCCGCGGCACGGTGGACCCGGCCCGCTCGTACATCGAGCGCGCCCTCGCATTCCCGGACAACGTGGAGATCGAGGCGACGCAGACCGGCGTCCCCACGCCGCCGCGCATCCCCGGCGCCCCGCCGGCGCCCCCCAGCGGGCAGCCCGCGCCGGCGCAGAGCGTGCTGGCGCACTGGAGCATCGTGCGCCTTCCCGAGGTCCCGATGGTTCCGCGCCGCTTCGACGAGCGCGTGGGCTACTTCTCGATCCGCCGCGTGGACTTCGGCACGGACGAGCACCGCTCGGCGCAGCGCCGCTACATCACCCGCTACCGCCTGGAGTGCTCCGAGCGGCGCGTGGGCGACCTGTGCTACCCCAAGAAGCCCATCGTCTACTACGTGGACCCCGCTACGCCCGACAAGTGGAAGCCGTTCGTGCGCGCCGGGATCCTGGAGTGGCAGCAGGCGTTCGAGGCGGCCGGCTTCAAGGACGGCATCGTCCCCGGCGAGGTGCCCGCGAACGACCCCGACTGGTCGCCCGAGGACATCCGCCACACCGTGATCCGCTGGCTCCCGTCCACCACGGAGAACGCGGTGGGGCCGCACGTGCACGACCCGCGCACGGGCGAGATCCTCAACGGCTCGGTGCGGATGTTCCACAACATCCTCAACCTGCAGCGCTCCTGGTACTTCACGCAGGCGTCGGCCATCGACCCGCGCGCCCGCCGGCTCCCCATGCCGGACTCGCTGATGGGGCGCCTGCTGCAGTTCGTGGTGGCGCACGAGATCGGGCACACCATCGGCCTGCAGCACGACCAGATCGGCAGCTCCACCTACCCGGCCGACAGCGTGCGCAGCCCGACCTGGGTGGCCAAGATGGGGCACTCGCCCAGCATCATGGACTACTCGCGCTTCAACTACGTGGCGCAGCCCGAGGACAACATCCCGCTGGAGCACATCATCCCGCGGGTGGGGCCGTACGACCGGTACGCCGTCATGTGGGGGTACAAGCCGATCCCCGGCGCGCGCACCAGCGAGCAGGAGCGCCCCACGCTGGAGCAGTGGTCGCGGATGCAGGACACCATCCCCTGGTACCGCTTCTCGGCGGGCAACGAGTTCGGCGGCTACGGCACGCTGAACGAGGCGGTGGGCGACGCGGACCCCATCAAGAGCACGGGGCTGGGCTTCCGCAACATCCAGCGCGTGGTGGGCTACATCCCCGCCGCCGCGACGCGCCCGGGCGAGGACAACGCCGACCTGCGCGAGCTGTACGACCGCACCGTGCAGCAGTGGTCCACCGAGGCGGGGCACGTGGCCACCATGGTGGGCGGCGGCACGGTGCAGTACAAGTCCGGCAGCCAGCCGGGCGCCGTGTACGCGCCGATGCCGGCCGCGCGCCAGCAGGCCGCGGTGCGGTTCCTCAACGAGAACGTCTTCCGCACGCCGCAGTACCTCATCCGCCCGGACATCGCCAGCCGCATCGAGGCGGGCGGCATGATCACGCGCATC
>JAUJMI010000366.1 GCA_030446945.1 Longimicrobium sp.
GGCGGCCACGAGCTCGACCCGGGCAGGGCCGCTCGCCTGCTCGACGAGGCCGGCACACACGGGAAGACGCGCTTCGGTAGCGGGGGTATTCTGACCGAACAACAGGCGATCCTTCGCGACGGGGTAAGCCGCCGGCCCTGGCGCGGCCGGCAGCGTTTGAAGACGACCCGCCCGCCGCAATCAGCGGACCACCAACCGCCCTCCCCCCTCCGACAGACCGCAATGGGGCTCAACATGTGGCCTAAAACACGCCCCCTCCGAATGAGAGCGGAAGGCGCGGAAAGAACAGCAACAGCATGGCTCCCGGGAGACGCGGAGGAGCACCCACACGACTTCCTGAACGAAGCGCCCCAACCGAACGGCTGCTTCGTACCACAGCCGTGTGGCGCGTGTGAAGGAGACGGGCTCTCCGCGCAACGGCCTGGCCCATGTCCAGTCGCAAGTTCCACTTCCGTGGTCCGCACGGACGGTGTGCCGAACACTGGCTGGATCCATCCGGGCGGCAAAGCCCGTCTCCTTCACTCGGCGCCAGAGTTCGGGGCGGAGACACGCACCGCGAGGCGCTCCGTTCACGCAGTGAGCGTTTTCGGCTCGCGGCTCTCTCTGTGGCGTTGAGCGCGCGTCGTCCTGTATGTACTCGATCGAGCGCTTTGCTTCACCGGAAGCGACCCATTTCCCCGGGCTGGCGTCTACCGGACGGAGGGCGCACTTGGCCCCCTCAGCCCCCTTTTCCGGCGTCGCCGCAGCGAGCTATATAGGACAGAGAGGACCCGGATGGGCCGTCAGGTGAGCGGGGGGGAACCTTGCCGAATGGCATGCCTCGTCCTGCAAGGGCCAGCGCCGCGTGCCTCATGCGCCGGGAGCCATACTACCAAGGAGGGCGATGCCCTGACCGAACCAAGCGCGGCCCGGCGTCCCGGCCGATTCGGGACGCCGGCGCCGCCTGTCGCGCAACCCGCCCCCTGCGGGAGGGGCGTGATTCATCACGCCCTTTTCCGCCCCCGCTCCGCAGCCCTCGACCGCGCCGAGGCCAGGTAGGGGCATCCCCACGCTGCCCGTGCCTTCCCGCATGTGCGACGCCCCCCAGGAGCGAATGAATTCGCCGCTGGACCCGCGCGAAGTCCGCCTGCGCGGACTGTCTCGTTCGATTCCCCGTCGCCACGCCACGCTTCCGCGCGGAGCGAAAGGATCACTGCGCCTGCCGAAGGCATTGTGGTGCACACGGGGCCTCTCGGCAAACGCAGTAGATTTTTATGTCGCCGCAGGGGTCCGGAGGGACACGCCACGTCCTCCAGCAGCTCCGCGAGCGCGGCGTGCAGACGCCGGTCCTCATCCTCTCCGCGCGCCGCGACGAGGCGGAAAAGCTGCAGGGCTTCCGCCTGGGCGCGGACGACTACGTCACCAAGCCGTTCAGCATCCTGGAGCTGATGGCGCGCATCGCCGCCCTCCTGCGCCGCGCCCGCCCCGCCGCCCCCGCACCCGAGGGCGCCGGCGAAGCATCCCGCCCCGCAGCCCTCGCTGACGAGGCCCTGCGCGAGCGCTTCAACCTCACCGCCCGCCAGATCGAAGTCGCGCGCCTCCTGGGCGAGGGCTTCACCAACGCCGAGGTCGCCGCCAAGCTGGAGATGAGCTACTACACCGCTCGCAACCACACCGAGCAGGTGCTGGCCAAGCTCGGAGTGTCGTCGCGGGCGGCGGTGGGGGCGCTGCTGTACGGGCAGGGATAGACGAGGCCGTCGAAATCAGTCCTCGACACCAGGGCGGGTCGGCGTCCCACCTGCTGCGGCTGGATCAGCCGTCCTTGGAATCAGCGTTGTCTCTTCCGCCGCCTGACTTCTGCCGGTCCTTCCTTGCTGGGCCAGCCGGCGGTCTTATCACCTCCCTGATCGCCGGTTTTGCCGCCTCCGCCGCTCCCTCCCTGTTCCACCGGACTTGCTGCCACCGCTCTTCTGTCCGCCAGGTGCTGCTTGCGCCATGGTCGCCTCCTCACATCTTGATGGGGCTGACGGGCGAGCCCCCTCAGCTCATCAAAAGCCGTCAGGCATACGTGGCACTGTCCGCTCAGGCGTGTTCGTCCCCTTGGCCGTCGTCTCCCGCACCAGTTCTGACGACGAATCCCTGACCGCGCCAACTCACCGCCCCAGCACCCGGCTGCATGGACACCTCGGCCCACGAAAACCCAGACGAGCCACTCTTCGGGAAGCCGCTGCCGCCGCGCCACGGCTGGGGCGCCGTTGTGCTCTCCCTGATGGTGCCGGGATTGGGGCACGTGTACGCCGGGCGCGGAAGGCGCGGGCTCGCGCTGGCGGTCGGCGGGGCGCTGCTGGCTGTGGGAGCCATCTTCCTCACCACGGTGGTTCGCGTCCCAGCGCTGCGCGTTCTCTTCATCCTCGTTCCCTTCGCGGTGCTCCTCGGCGTCGCGGCCGATGCTTTCCGCGTGGCGGCGTCGGCACCGGATCCGTTCTGGGGCAAGTGGTACAACCGCTGGTACGTCTATGTGGGGATCTGGCTGGCCGCCGTTCTCATCGCCCAGCCGCTGCTCCGCGATGCGATCGTCCGGCACGTGGCCCAGGCGTTCGTCGTTCCGAGCACCGCGATGCAGCCCACCATCCTGCCCGGCGACTACATGCTCACGGCGCCGATCCGACCCGGGTCGATCCGTCGTGGACTGCCGGTGGTATACCAGGCTCCCGGAGGGGCCTACGTTCAGCGCGTCGCGGCGCTCCCCGGCGACACCGTGGAGATGCGGCGCAAGGGGCTGTTCATCAACGGCCGGCTGCGTCGCGAGCCATACGTCCAGCACATCGATCCCGCTATGGATCCGAGTGATGCATCAATGGATTGGCAGAAGGAGTTCCTGGCGTACCCTCATCCGACGTATCGACCGACGCGCGACAACTGGGGACCGCTCGTCGTACCGCGCGAGCAGTACCTCCTCCTGGGCGACAACCGCGACAACACCCTGGATGGCCGCTATATCGGCTTCGTATCGGGCAAAGGTATCCGGCGGCGGGCGGTGTGGATCTACCTATCGCGCGACGCGGTGGAGCGCGAGTATAGGTGGAGCCGGATCGGGCGTAGCATCGACTAAGCGCGCGACCTAGGCGCTGACGAGCGCGCCAGCCGGCAACCTCCGTCGCAGCAGGTACCCACATACGCTGGGACGGAAACATGCGCGGAGCTGGGCTCGTACTGCCGGCTAACGACAGGTGCGGGTGCTGTCCCTGGCGGGGGCTCTACTTCGTCGTGCGGGAGTGATGGCGTGCGGTCACTGGACCTCCCCCGCCCCGCTGCCTACCTTTCGGACGGGCGCTCGCGTCCGCATGCAGAACCCTGACCTGGTAGTTCCATGAAGCAGTGCCCTTTCTGCGCAGAACAGATCCAGCGCGCCGCCGTCGTGTGCAGGCACTGCGGGCGCACCGTGCAGGCCCCCGCGACGATCCTCTGGGCCGAGGTCGCGGCGGGGTTCGGCGCGTTCTGCTTCGTGGGCGCTCTGCTGTACGCGGGGATGGGTGGGGCGCCGTTCGCCGGGAACGCCAGCGCCTTCCTGGCCCCCGCCGCCGCGTCTGGGTCGCCCGCCGCCGCCGCTCCCGAGCCGCCGCCCCCTCCGCCGCCACTGGTTCTCACGGTGCTGGACGATTCCGCGCTCAGCCTGCCACCGGGCGAGCATTTCGACACAGCGTTCGCCGTGTCCGACCCGCGCCCGTGCACCTTTCGCGCGCGTATGCAGGGGGTGGAGGGCGGGAGCCGAGACGTGGAGGTGTACCTGCTGGACGAGGACGGCAACTCCAACTGGCACAGCGGAATCAAGCCCGCGGCGCTGTACGAGAGCGGGCGCACCTCCGCCAGCACCATCGAGGTCCCGCTCCACGAGAAGGGCCGCTTCCACCTCCTCGTGTCCAACCGCTACTCCCTGATGACCGCCAAGACCGTGCGGGTGGAGAACGCCCGCGTCGTCTGCGAATAGCCCGACGTTCCCCTCGGGGCGCTCGCCCTCCCCAGACGGCCAGGTGACAGAACGCCATCCGTTCTCCGACCCTGACCTGGCGCGGAGGCTGGAGCGCACGCAGGCACGCGCCCAAAGCGGCGTTCGTAAATGCGCGGGCGCGGCCTCGCGGAGGGAGGCGGCGCATCGCACAGAGCTGGTAG
>JAUJMI010000367.1 GCA_030446945.1 Longimicrobium sp.
GCCATAACTACCTCCGGATGAGGGTTATACCCTTAATCCTAAGGCAGCGCGGAGCTAAGTCAACGGTATTGCGCCTTCGCGGACTCGGGGGCGAGGCCGAAGCGCCTTCGCCTCCTTTTTTCCGGTGTCTCGGAACGCGCAGTAGATCCTTCGCTCCGCGCCGAAGGGCAGCGGCGAGAAAGGGACGGAGATGCGCGTCGCTCAGGATGACAGGAATAAGGGGGTGCTCGCAGTTGTCGCACCGGGTTTGAACCGCCGGAACCTCACACCGAATAGAGTGCCCGGTTCAGCAGTCGCACGAAGGTCAGAGTCTCGCGGGCGCGCGCGAGGGGGCGTAGGCCGCCCGTGCCGGCGGAGTGCGAGAAAAGGCCGGTGATGGTGCAGGAGGCGTCAAGGTGCGGCGGGAGGGCGGCGGCCAGGCGGAGCGATTCGGTGAAGGGGATCAGCCGGTCCTCGCGGCCGTGGCTCAGCGTGATCCGTCCATGCAGGGCGGGGAAGTACGGCCGCGGGTCCACCCGGGGGTCCTGGCGGATCGCGCCCTCCGCGAAGGCGGCGGCTAGGCGGCGCGCACCCTCCAGGTCGTCGAGCGGCGCGCCGGACGGGGGGGCGAGCAGGTCCCACACCGGCAGCTCGTCGGGGGCGAAGGTGGCGCGGAGCTCGTCCTTCATCGAGTCGTATTCGGGCTCCCAGGCGAAGGCGCCGCGCCGGCCCGCTTCCACGGCCAGCGCGAGGGCGGCATCCTGCACCCGGCGCATGTGCTGGTAGCCGGGGGCGAGCGTCAGGTAGTTGCCGGCGAGAACCCAGCGGCCGTACGGGTCGGGGTCGGAGCGGTACTCGACGCCTTCCCACTCGTGCTCGCCCGTGAAGATCGCGCGGATCATCCGCTCCACGTCGCAGAAGCCGCCGAAGCCCACCACAGCCTTCACCGCATCGGACAGCCGCGGGTCGGCGGCGGCGATCAGGGCCTGGGTTGCGCCGAAGGAGAATCCGATCACCCCCACGCCGCCCGGCTGCACGCGCGGGTGTTCGGACAGGTGCAGCGCCCCCGCCGCCACCGTCTCGCGCGCGGCGCCGATGTCCAGCTTCAGCGAGCGCCACGACGGTACGTCCGGGACCAGCACCACCGCGCCCGACGACGCCAGCGAGCGGATGAAGCGCGTCATCGCGAGGTGGCGGCGCCCCGGGACCGTGAGGCCGTGGAGCACCACCCACCCGGGCGCGCGCGCCGGGCGGTCCGGCAGGAACAGCGTCGCCTCGCGGACCTCGCCCGCGACGGTGACGGCCGTCTCCTCCTCGCGGAAAGCGCCCGCGCCGCCACGAAGGTAGCTCTGGAGGAAGCGTGCGGTGCGCGGGCGGACCGGCATCAGCGGTGCGCGAGGCCCACGGCCTCGTCGATCGAGCGGAGGCCGTCGCGCTCCAGGTACGCGGAGAGACTGCGGTTAATGTCGCGCGCGATCCCGGGCCCGCGGTAGATGAACCCGGTCCACACCTGCACCAGCGACGCGCCGGCCAGGATCATCTTCCACGCATCCACCGCGTCGAAGATCCCGCCCACCCCCACGATGGGGAGCCGCCCGCCGGTCCGGTGGTAGACGCGCGCCACCACGGAGCGCGCCCGCGCCCTCACCGGCGCGCCGCTCACCCCGCCCGCCCCCAGCGCCTCCACGCGCGCGGCGGGTGTACGCAGCCTATCGCGCGACACGGTGGTGTTGGTGGCGATGATCCCCGCGATCCCCTCGTCCAGCGCGATCCCGGCGACCTCGTCCACCTGGGGGTCGGTCAGGTCGGGCGCGATCTTGAGGAGGATGGGACGCGCGGTGGCGCCTCTGGCGCGGGCACGCTCCTCGCCGCGGCTGCGCAGGGCGCGCAGGAGCTCGCGCAGAGGGCCGGCGTCCTGGAGCGTGCGCAGCCCGGGCGTGTTCGGCGAGCTGACGTTCACGGCGACGTAGCGCGCGAACGGCTCCAGCAGGTCGAAGCTGCGCAGGTAGTCCGCCGTGGCGTCCTCCAGCGCCGCCGCCTTGCTCTTGCCGATGTTGATCCCCAGCACCGGCTCCGAGCGGGTGCGCGCGAGGCGAGCGGACACCGCGGCGGCGCCGGGGTTGTTGAAGCCCATCCGGTTGAGGAGCGCCCCGTCCTGCGGGAGGCGGAAGAGGCGCGGCTGCGGGTTGCCGGGCTGCGCCAGCGCCGTGACCGTCCCCACCTCCACGTGCCCGAACCCCAGCGCGCCCAGCGCATTGAACGACTCCGCCGACTTGTCGAACCCCGCGGCCAGCCCCACCGGGTTGGGGAAGCGGATCCCGAAGCGCTCCACCTCCAGCCGCGGATCGCGCACGCAGTACATCGCCCGCGCCGCATCGCGCGCCGGCGCCGTGGCGAGCGCCGCGTTCAGCGCCGTGACGGCGGCGTGGTGCGCCCGCTCGGCCGGCAGGTTGAAGAGGAGCGGCCGCAGGAGGTCGTAGATCATTCGGTATGCTGCTGGCAACAGAAAACGAGCCCGAACCCTCCGCATGACGCGAGGTCCGGGCCCGTTCGGTCCCGCCAAGCTATCCGCCCGCCGGAAGGGGGGCAAGCCCGGGCCCCGTGGCGCTGCCCGCCCGGGGCCCATCACGTCAGGTGGGGAAAGGCAGGGGTGTGGTTCATCACGCCCGTGTCCAGGACTGCTCCGCCGCCTGCCAGTCCGCGGGGATCTCGTAGGGCAGCCCCGCGCACCGCCCGTGGCCTCGGCATACATGCAGCCCAGGAACGAATGAAGGCCGCTGGAACCACAGAAAGTCCGCCCGCGCGGACTCCGGGTCCAATGCCGTCTTTCTCGATCCGGCTTCAGCCGCCTTCCCGCGTTCCAGCCGCGGCCTTCAGCCCCCGGTGCCCGCCCCCGATCCCTGCCTGCGCCTTCGGCGGCGCAAACCCGTCGCGCAGGAGGCCGGCGTCTTCCAGGATCTCCACCGCTTCGGCGCCGTCGAGCGTCTCGCGCTCCAGCAGGGCGACGGCCAGGGCGGCGAGGGGCTCATGGTTCGCGCGAAGGAGGTCGAGGGTGCGCCCGTACAGGCGCGCCAGGATCGCGCGCACCTCGCGGTCCATCTGCGCATGCGCCTCGGGGCTCAGCGAACCGCGCTCGCCGTCGTGGACCAGGAGGCCCGTCTCGTTCCCCATCCCCAGCTGGTACACCATGCGCCTCGCGATCCCGTTGACCTGCACCAGGTCGTTCTGCGCGCCGCTGGTGACCGCTTGGGGGCCGAAGACCAGCTCCTCCGCCGCGCGCCCGGCGAGTCCCTTCACGATCAGGCCCTCCAGGTAGCTGCGCCGGTACAGGAAGCGGTCGTCGTCCGGCGAGAAGAAGGCGACACCCAGCGCCTGCCCACGCGCCTGGATGGTGACCTTGTGCAGCCCATCCTCTGGCGAGCAGACGACGCCGGCCAGCGCGTGTCCCGCCTCGTGATACGCCACCGTGGACCGCTCCTGGTCCAGGGCGCGGAAGCCTTTGCGCTCCTTGCCCAGGAGGAGCCGGTCGCGCGCGCCGTCGATGTGGGACCAGTGCACCTGCGCGGAGCCCTCGCGCGCGGCGGAGATGGCGGCCTCGTTGAGCAGGTTGGCGAGCTCCGCGCCGCTGGAGCCGGGGGTGAGCCGGGCGAGGCGCGGCAGGTCCACCGACTCGTGCAGCGGCACGCCGCGCCGCAGGGCGTGCAGCCGCAGGATCTGCTCGCGGCCCTGCGCGGTGGGGGTGGCGACGGTCACCGTGCGATCGAAGCGGCCGGGACGCCGCAGCGCCTCGTCCAGGTCGTCCGGGCGGTTGGTGGCGGCGATCACCACCACGCCGGAGAGCGGGTCGAAGCCGTCCATCTCCACCAGCAGCTGGTTCAGGGTGCGGTCGTCCTCGTTGTGCGAGCGGTTGCGCCCGCGCTTGCCGCCCAGCGCGTCGATCTCGTCGATAAAGATGACGCCGCCGCGCTTCCTCGCCTTCTTGAAGAGCGCCTTGATGCGGTGCGCGCCCATCCCCACCAGGAAGCCCGTCACCTCTGAGCCGCTGATGGAGAAGAACGGCACCCCCGCCTCCCCCGCCACCGCGCGCGCCAGGAGCGTCTTGCCCGTGCCGGGCGGACCGACGAGCAGCGCCCCTGTGGGCATGCGTGCGCCCGG
>JAUJMI010000368.1 GCA_030446945.1 Longimicrobium sp.
GCATCCAGCGCACCCTGGCCACCTCCGCCACCGCGGGCACCGTCGAGATCCACCCGTCGGCGAGCATCGGCATCGCCGTGGGCTCCGAGTGCGAGGCGCCGGAGGAGCTCCTCGCCAGTGCCGACCGGGCCATGTACCGTGCGAAGGCGCTGGGCCCCGGCCACTACGGCGCGGGCGACGCGGCGCTCCGCACGCACGACTCCGCCGTGGGGGCGCTGGAGTCGGACCTGCGCCGCGCCTTGGACCGGGACGAGCTGGCGCTCCGCTTTCAGCCCATCATCTCGCTGGCTGACGGGCGGCTGGCGGGGTTCGAGGCACTGGTCCGCTGGGATCACCCGGAGCGCGGGCTGCTGGGCCCGCAGGCATTCCTGCCGGTGGCGGAGCGGAGCGACCTGATCGTGGACATCGACCGCTGGGTGCTGCGCGCCGCCGCCCGCCAGCTCCGCGAGTGGACGTCGCTCTACCCGGTCGCCCTGCCCGTCTCGGTGAGCGTCAACTTCTCCGGCCGTCACGTGGTGCGCCCGGGCGTGGCTGAGTACACGCGCGCGGTGCTGCGCGAGTACGGCGTGGGCCCCGGCCGCCTCACCGTGGAAGTCACCGAGACCTCGATGGTGGAGGATGCCGAGGCCGCCGCCTCCACCCTGACCGCCCTGCGCGAGGGCGGCATCCGCCTGGCGCTGGACGACTTCGGCACGGGCTACTCGTCGCTCTCGTACCTGCGGCAGCTTCCCTTCGACGTGCTCAAGATCGACCGCTCCTTCGTGCAGCGCGTCGGCCAGTCCGCGGCCGACCGCGCCATCGTGCGCAGCGTGGTGTCGCTGGCGCACACGCTGGGCCTGAGCGTCACGGCCGAGGGCGTGGAAACCGCCGAACAGCAGAGCGCCCTGCGCCGGCTCGACTGCGAGCACGCGCAGGGCTACCTCTTCTCCGAGCCGGTCACCGCGGCCGAGGCGGCCGGGTGGATCGAGCGCGGCGCCCACCCCTTCATCGGGAGGGCGCGCGCGGGGTGAGACGGCTCAGCGGGCGTGCTTGTACATCATGTCCACGAGCTCGTCGTACATGGAATCGGCCGCCGCGCCGTCGCTGCCCGTGAGGGCAGCGGCGGCGCAGTGCTTCAGGTGGTTGCGCATCAGCTCGCGCCCCACCCCGCGCAGCGCCTCGTGCACCGACGAGATCTGCGTCATCACGTCGGCGCAGTAGCGGTCCTCCTCCACCATCTTCTGGAGCCCGCGGACCTGCCCCTCGATCCGCCGCAGCCGCTTGAGGTTGCGCTCCTTGATCCCGGCGTCCACCCCTACCGCCCTCCTCTCCCCCTCCCCCTCCCCGTGCGCCGCCCCGCACGCGCAGGCGGCGTGTCCGTCGTTCGTGCTGTCCGGCATGGTCGGAACCTGAGTGCGTTAGTGCGTTGGTGCGCAGGCCCTCTCCCCGCTCGTTCCTCGCTGCCCCTCCCCCAAAACAACCTGGGGGAGGGGCGGACGCATGCATGTGCGCGGTACTTCCTGCTTTGTCCCCGCGCATGGACCGGCGGCACCCGAGACCGCTTCAGCGGTCTTCCCGTGGTTCCAGCCGGGGGCTTCCCCCGGTGTTCGGCGTTGGCCGCGGTCGCGTCACCCCAGCCGCGCCCTCCGCAGCCGCAGGCTGTTGGCCACCACGCTCACCGAGCTGAACGCCATCGCGGCGCTCGCCAGGATTGGGGAGAGGAGCAACCCGAAGGCGGGGTACAGCACGCCCGCAGCGACCGGGATCCCCACGACGTTGTAGATGAAGGCCCAGAACAGGTTCTGCTTCATCGTGCGCATCGTGCGGCGCGAGAGGTGGATGGCGGCGGCGACGCCGTCCAGGTCGCCGCGCATCAGCACCACGTCGGCGGCCTCGGCGGCGATGTCCGTGCCGGTGCCGATGGCGATCCCCACGTCGGCGCGGGCCAGGGCGGGGGCGTCGTTGATGCCATCGCCCACCATCGCCACCACCCCGCCGGCGCCCTGCAGACGCTCGATCTCGGCCACCTTCCCCTCCGGCAGCACCTCGGCCACGACGCGCTCGATCCCCGCCTCGCGCGCGACGGCCTCGGCCGTGTGGCGGTTGTCGCCGGTGAGCATCACCACCTCCAGCCCCATCGCGCGCAGCCGCCGCACCGCCGCGCGCGAGCTCTCCTTGATGGGGTCGGAGACGGCCACGAGCCCCACCAGCCGCCCGTCGACCGCCACGTACATCGGCGTCTTCCCCTCGGCGGCGAGGCGCGCGGCGTCGCCCTGGAGCGGATCGACGACGACGGAGTAGTCGGACATCAGCAGCGCGTTTCCGACCGCGACCGTCCTCCCCTCCACCACCCCCACCGCGCCTCGCCCGGTCGCCGACTCGAATGCATCCGGCGCCGCCAGGGCGAGCCCCGCATCCTTTGCGCGCGTCACGATGGCGTCGGCCAGCGGGTGCTCCGAGCGCGACTCCAGCGACGCCACCAGGCGGAGGAGCTCGTCTTCCGATGGCAGCAGCCCGCCCTCCACGTTCGGCGCCAGCGCCAGCTCAGTGACGGTGGGGCGGCCCTCGGTGACGGTGCCCGTCTTGTCCAGCACGACGGTGGTCAGGTCTCCGGCGCGCTGGAGCGCCTCGCCGCCCTTGATCAGCACGCCGTACTCGGCGCCCTTCCCCGTGCTCACCATTACGGCGGTCGGCACGGCGAGCCCCATGGCGCAGGGGCAGGCGATGATCAGCACCGCCACCGCCGCCGCGAAGGCCCGCACCCCAGGCGCCTCGTTCCCCGACACGAACCACACGACAAAGGTGGCGATGGCGATGGAGAGGACGATCGGGACGAAGACGGCGCTGATGCGGTCCGCCAGCCGCTGGATGGGCGCGCGGGAGCCCTGCGCGTCGCGCATCAGCTTGACGATGCGCGCCAGCACGCTCTCCGCGCCCAGCGTGGTGGCGCGGTACTGGAAGGCGCCCGTGCGGTTGATGGTGCCGCCGATCACCCGGTCGCCCGCGCCCTTTTGCACCGGCATCGACTCGCCGCTGAGCATCGACTCGTCCACGGCGCTCGCTCCGGACAGGACCTGGCCGTCCACGGGGATGCGCTCGCCGGGGCGCACCACCACCGCGTCGCCGCGCCGCACCTCCTCCACGGGAACGTCGATCTCCGCATCGGCGCGCCGGACGCGCGCGGTCCTGGGCTGGAGCTCGGCAAGGGCGCGCAGGGCCGCGGAGGTCTGGCGCTTGGCGCGAGCTTCCATCGCGTTCCCGGCCAGGATCAGGGCGATGATGAAGACCACCGCCTCGTAGTACACGTCCGGCTGCACGCCGCGGCTCAAAAAGAAGCCGGGCGCGACCGTCGCGGCCACGGAGTACACGAACGCGGCGCCCGTCCCCACGGCGACGAGCGTGTTCATGTCCGCAGAGTGGTGGCGGAAGGCGGCCCAGGCGCGCGTGTAGAAGTGCCGCCCCGCCCACGCCATCACACCGAGGGTGGCCACGAGCAGCCCCCACGCCAGCGCCGCGCGCGGAATCGCGTACAGCCACGGGAGCGCCGAGCGCAGCGCGGGGCTCAGCCACTCCATCGCCCAGCGCATAAAGGGATCGACGGTGGCGCCATGCCCGTGCTCCCCCACCGCCATCAGCGGCATGGAGACGATCATCGCGACCACCGCCACGGCGAAGCTGACCCCGGCCTTCACCCGCAGCTCGCGGAACTCCTCCTAGTGGGCGCGGTCCTGCGCCTCCTGCTCGTCGAACGCGGAGCGATCCGGTTGTGCCAGCTCGGCACCGTACCCCGTGGCGCGGATGGCGTCGACCAGCGCGTCCGGCGAGGTCGACGCGGGATCGAAATCGACCGTCGCGTTGCGGAGCATCAGGTTGACGGCTGCCTGCTCGACGCCCTGCTGCTTCTCCAGCGCCCGCTGCACGCGGCCGGAGCACGCGGCGCACGTCATCCCGCTCAACGGGGATGGTCACCTTCTCACGGGCCGTCTCCCGCTCCGGAGAAAGCTGGGTAGGCATCTCACCCCTCCTGTTCGTCCACCGTGATGCGCCCGCGGAGCATCCCCATCCCGCAGGTGAACTCGTGGCTCCCGGCCTGCGCGGGAGTGAAATCGACAGGCGTCTGCTGGTTGGCGGCAAGGAAGCGCCTGATCCCGAAG
>JAUJMI010000369.1 GCA_030446945.1 Longimicrobium sp.
AGGGGGAGGCGGTGTTCATCGCCGCGGGGTACGCGGTGAGCCAGGGGTACGTGGCCGCCGGCCCGGCGCTGCTCGCGGCCGTGCTGGGCGCCACTCTCGGCGACCACGGGTGGTACCTGGCCGGCCGCTTCTGGGGGACGCCGCTGCTGCGGCGCTTGCCGGGCTTCCGGCGGTTGCGGGGGCGCGCGGTGTTGTGGGCGCGGCGGTGGGGGCGCGGGGCCGCGTTCGGGCTCCGCTTCGCGTACGGCCTGCGCAGCGTGCTCCCCCTGAGCCTGGGCGCGGCCCGCTTTCCGCCCGCTCTCTTTGTACCCCTGAACGCGCTGGGCGCGGCCGCGTTCGCGCTCGTGTATCTCTCGCTGGGCTACTTCTTTGGCGAGGCCGCGGAACGGCTGTTCGTACGCGTCCGCGGCTTCGCGCCGCAGGTGGTGGTCGCAATGGTGCTCGTCGGCCTCGCCGTCTGGGCGATCCGCGAGTGGAGCCTGTTCCACGCGCGGGGCGGCGAGGATCGCCCGGAGGCGCCGGACGCCGACCCTTGATGCCGCTCGCTCGAGGAGTGCTCCCCGCCGATACCGTCTCTCGTGAATCCAGTGCGTTCGCGAGGTCTGCCAGAATCCGTGTCTCGTGTAACGCGTCCGAACGGCGCTCCCCGGGCCTGGGCGCGGAAAGGGGTGCGCCGACTCGCCGCTTGACTCTGGCGTCCACCGCGGCTGCTGCAGCGCTTGTGTTCGACCACGCCGTGATTCCGAAGCGTGAATGGCGGCCGCCGGTCGACCGCTGGCCACGCGCCCGTCAAGCGCCGCTTGGGCGGAGGGCGCTTGGCGTCCGCCACAGGCATATGCTTCAGCATGTGTCAACTGGGAGGTGGCCATGAGCGCACCACGTCGCGTCAAGCTGTTCAGGAACGGCCGGAACCAGGCGGTACGCATCCCTCGCGAGTTCGAGCTCGCCGGCGAGGAAGCCATCCTGCGAAAGGAAGGCGAGCGGCTGATCATCGAACCCGCGCCGCCCCGGTCGTTGCTGGCGGTGCTGGCGTCCTTGGAGCCGCTCGACGAGGACTTCCCGGCGATCCCGGAGCTGCCGACGGACTCCGTGGATCTCTGATGCGCTACCTGCTGGACACGAACGTCGTCTCGGATCTCGTGCGCCGGCCGCAGCGCCCCGTCGCGCAGCGCATTCGCCGGACCGGCGAGGCGAGGGTCTGCACGAGCATCGTCGTGGCGGCTGAGCTCCGGTTCGGCGCCGAGAAGAAGGGTTCGGCACGGCTCACCGCGCAGGTGGCAGCCGTGCTCGGGGTCCTGGACGTCCTGCCCCTGGAGGCCCCCGCCGACTCGGTGTACGGGGCTCTCCGCGCGCGCCTCGAACGGTTGGGGCAGCCGATCGGCGGCAATGACCTGCTCATCGCCGCGCAGACGGTTGCCCTCGGCTACACCCTGGTCACCGACAACGAGCGGGAGTTCACCCCGATCGCGGAGCTGCCCGTGGAGAACTGGCTGCGATGAAGCAGCTGCGCCTCCGCTGGGGCGCTCCGGGCCGAACAGACCGCGCCGCCAGCGGCCGGAGCTCTGGTTGAGCTTCGAGACTACGGCCGCGCGCCGGGCTGGGGAACAGCGGCCTCGCACAGAGAGAAAGGAAAAGAACCGCGGAAGGGGTTCTCCGCGGCATTCCGTTCCCCCTCCGCGTCCTCTGTGTGATGGTTTTTACTCGTCGAGCGCACGGCCCAGGCGGTCCAGCCCCGCGCGGAACGTCGCCGGCTCCACGCCCAGCCCGATGCGCAGGTGGTCCGGCATGCCAAAGAACCGGCCGGGCACCACCGCCGTCTCGTACCGCGCCGCCAGCAGATCGCAAAATGCGTCCGCGTCGCCCCCGCGCAGGCGGGGGAAGGAGACGGTGCCGTGCGCGTGCGGCCGGACTTCCAGGAAGCTCGCGTGCGCGGCGTAGAACTCGTTCAGCGCGGCGGCGTTGGCTTCCAGCAGCGCCCGGGAGCGGAGCGCGATAGTGTCGAGGTTCTGGAAGGCCATCAGGCTCAGCCGCTCCGCCACGTGGACGCCGATGTTGTTGAATAGCTCCGTCAGCCGCCAGGCGCGTTCCACGATGTCCGGAGCGCCCAGGATCCAACCGCAGCGCAGGCCGTTGAGCCCGTAGAGCTTGGTGAGGCTGTTCGTGGCGATGAACGTCTCGCCCAGGTGAAGGCAGGTACGCGGCGCGGGCTCCCACAGCGCGTCCAGGTAGACCTCGTCCACGATGACGCGCGCGCCCCTCCGCGCCGCGATCTCGCCCACCTGGCGCACCGAGTGGTCGTCCGCGAGCGCGCTGCTCGGGTTGTGGAGGTTGCTGACGACGACGGCGCGCGTGCGCTCCGTCATCCGCCGCTCCACCTCCGCCGGGTCCAGCCGGAAGCCGTCTTCGGCGCGTCGGGCAAAGGAGCGCACCTCCGCGCCCAGCCAGCGCGCCGCGGCGATCAGCGGCTCGTACGTGGGATGCTCGACGAGCACCTCCTCCCCCGGCCGCACGGTGGCCGCCAGCGCGAGCAGGTTGGCCATCGACGCGCCCATCGCCGGCGCGACGCACGAGACGTCCACCCGGTACCGCGCCGCGATGGCCTCCTGCAGCGGCGCGTAGCCGTACGCGGCCGTGCCGCTGATCTCCAGGTCGTCGAGGGAGACGGAAAGCTCGCGGAGCGGAAGGTACGGCACGCCGCTGGAGGTGAGGTCGAAGCGGGCCGGCGGCCGCGTCTTGGCCCAGCGCAGGTACGCGGAGCCCGTCATCCCGCCCGTCGCCAGAGCGCGTACACGGGGAGGCCGGCGAGCATGATCCCCAGCCCCACCGCGCTGTTCACCGGCGCGTCGAGGACGGTGCTGACCACGATGAGCCCCGCGGCGGCAACGAAGAGCGCCGTCGTCAGCGGGTGGCCGGGGACGCGGGCGCCGCCGTCCGCCTCGCCCTGGCGCCGGCGGAAGACGAACAGCGCGGCGCCCGTGAGCGCAAAAAACACCCAGTCCACCGCCACCACGTAGCCCAGGATCTGCTCGTACGTCCCGGAGAGGGCGATGACCAGCGACAGCACGCCCTGCAGCGCCACGGCCACCACCGGCGCCCGGGTGCGCGGCGACACCCGTGCCACGGAGCGAAAGAACACCCCGTCCGCCGCCATGGCGAAGTACACGCGCGGGGCCGTGAGCATCCCCTGGCTCAGGAAGCCGAGCGTGCTGATGGCGATGCCCGCCGCGATCAGCATCGCGCCGCGCTCGCCGAACGCCAGGCGCATCACGCTGGACGCCGGCGTGGTCGTCGCCGCCAGGCCGCCCGCGCCGAGCGCGTGGACGCATGCCAGCGTGACCCCCACGTACAGCGCGATCACCCCCGCCACCCCGATCAGCAGCCCGCGCGCGAGGTCCCGCCGCGGGTCGCGCATCTCGCCGGCCACGAAGCTGGCGGTCTGCCACCCGCCATACGAGACCATCACGGGTGTCATCGCCGCGCCGAACGCCAGCAGCAGGCTCCGCGGTCCGGCCGGCGCCGCGGCCGGCGCGGCGCCCGCGTCCGGCGCGACGAAGATCAGCCCCGCGGCCACGAGCCCCACGATCGCCACGATCTTGAGGAGCATCAGCCCGTTCTGCAGGGTGCTGCCGGAGCGCACGCCCATGCAGTTGACGGCCACGAGCAGCGCGATCCCCAACGCGGCCACGACGGGCTCGGCCAGGGGCAGGTGCGTGACCTCGCGGAAGTAGCGCGCAAAGGTCACGGCGACGGCCGCCATCCCGCCCGTCTGGATCACCAGCAGCAGCGCCCAGCCGTAGACGAAGGCCACGGCGGGGTGATAGGCGTCGCGCAGGTACGCGTACTGCCCGCCCACGTGCGGCCTCCGCGCCGCGAGCTCCGCGTACACGAAGGCGCCCGCCAGCGCCACCAGCCCGCCCGCCAGCCACGCGCCCACGATGAGCGCGGGCGTGTGCACCTGCCGCGCGACCACGTACGGCGTCACGAAGATGCCGCTCCCCACGATGCCGCCCATGACGATCATCGTGGCGTCGAACAGCCCCAGCCTGCGCGCCAGCGCGGGCTGCGCGGCATCTGCGTGAGGTGTGGGATCCACGAGGCGCGGTTTGGCGGAG
>JAUJMI010000044.1 GCA_030446945.1 Longimicrobium sp.
ATGGCGGCCCAGGTGCGCATCGAGTACGACACCGAGGAGCCGGTGCTCGACCCCCAACGGTCGCCCACCGTCTTCAAGACCATCCGCATCCGCAAGGGCGACGTGGACGCGGCCATGGCGACGGCGGACCGGGTCGTGGAGGGGACGTACCGCACGGGCCACCAGGAGCACGTCTACATCGAGACCAACGGGGTGATCGCCGTGCCCGAGGCGGACGGGATGACCATCCACGGTTCCATGCAGTGCCCGTACTACGTGCACAAGGCCATCAAGGCGCTCCTGCAGCTCTCCGACGACAGAGTGCGCGTGGTACAGACGGAGACGGGCGGAGGGTTCGGGGGGAAGGAGGAGTATCCCAACATCCTGGCCGGGCATGCATCGCTGCTGGCGCGAAAGGCGGGGCGGCCGGTGAAGATGGTGTACGACCGCGTGGAAGACATGATCGCCACCACCAAGCGCCATCCGTCCATCATCCGCCACCGCACGGGCGTGATGGACGACGGACGCCTGGTCGCGATGGAGATCGACGTGCTGATGGACGGCGGCGCGTACGTCACCCTCAGTCCCGTCGTCCTCTCGCGCGGGTGCATCCACGCGGCGGGCCCGTACCGGTGCGAGAACACGCGCATCGACGGCCGTGCGGTGATGACGAACACGCCTCCCAACGGCGCCTTCCGCGGCTTCGGCGCCCCGCAGACGCAGTTCGCGACCGAGGTGCACATGGACCGCATCGCCGAGGCGCTGGGGATGGACCCGGTGCGCCTCCGCGAGCTGAACGCCCTGCGCCCCGGCGACACCAGCGCCACGGGGCAGGTCATGGGCGAGGACTGCAGTGCCCTGGAGTCGCTGAAGGCGGGGGTGGAGCGCTCCGATTACCACCGCAAGCGCGCCGAGTACGCGGGGAGCAACAAAGGGATCGGCCTTTCCCTCTTCTTCCACGGCTCCGGCTTCACAGGGAGCGGCGAGATCTACCTGTCGTCCAAGGCGACGCTGGAGGCGACGGAGACCGGTGCCCGCATCCGCGTGGCCAGCGTGGAGATGGGCCAGGGGACGCGCACCATGCACGCGCAGATCGTGGCGGACGCGCTCGGCATTCCGTACGAGCAGGTGGAGATCGTGCAGCCGGACACGCACCAGGTGCCCGACAGCGGTCCCACCGTCGCGTCGCGCACCTGCATGGTGGTCGGCAAGATCCTGCAAAGGTGCGCGGAGGAGATGCGCGAGCGGATCGGCGACATGACGCCCGGCGAGTACGTCCGCGAGCACGGCCCGCTCTCCATCACCAAGCAGTTCCAGAAGCCGGACGAGATCTCCTGGGACGACACCGAGTACACCGGCGACGCCTACGCCGCGTACGGCTGGGGGTGCGACGTGGCCGAAGTGGAGCTGGACCCGGTCACCTACGAGGTGAAGCCGCTGCGCATGACCATCGTCCACGAGATCGGCAAGGCGATCCACCCGTCGATGGTCGTGGGGCAGATCGAGGGGGGAACGGCGCAGGGGGTGGGGTGGGCGCTGAACGAGAACGTGGTGATGAAGGACGGCGGGATGGCGAATCCAACGCTCACCAACTACACCATCCCCACCACGCTGGACACGCCGCGCATGGACGTCGTCGTGCTGGAGAATCCGAGCGGGTACGGCCCCTTTGGCGCAAAGGGCGTGGGCGAGATGCCGATCGACGGGCCCGCCCCCGCGCTGGTGAACGCCATCCGCCACATCGGGCTGGACGTGCGGTCGATTCCCGCGATCCCGGAGAGCATCATGGAGGTGGCATGCGCTTCATACTGAACGGCGCGCCGGCGGAGGTCGACGCGCACCCCATGAAGCGCCTGCTGGACGTCCTTCGCGAGGACTGCGGCCTGACGGGAACCAAAGAAGGATGCGGCGAGGGCGAGTGCGGCGCGTGCACCGTCCTGATCGACGGCGAGCCGGTCGTCTCCTGCCTGGTCCCCTTCGCCCAGGCGCGCGAGGCGGAGGTGGTGACGATCGAGGGGCTGGGCGGCGAGCACCCATACCAGCGAGCGTTCGCGGAGTTCAGCGGGGCGCAGTGCGGCATCTGCACGCCGGGGATGATCCTGGCGGCCGTGGCGCTCGGCCCGGCCCCGACCCTGGAGGAGGTGCGCACCGGGCTGGCGGGCAATCTCTGCCGCTGCACCGGCTACGAGGCCATCTACCGCGCCATCCACAGCGCCACCGCATGAGGACCGCGACCAACCCGCTCGACCTGCGCGACCCGCGCACGCTGGACGAGGCGCTCGCGATCCTCGCTGAGGACGGCCCGCGCACGCCCATCGCGGGGTGCACGGACGTCTTCGTGAACCTGCACTTCGGCACGACGCCGGCGCGGCGCTTCCTCAACCTGTGGGCGCTGGACGAGCTGCGCGGCATCACGGCGGGCGGCACGCTGCGCATCGGCGCGCTGACCACGTACACGCAGCTGATCCGCTCGGAAGCTGTGAACGACTGGCTCCCGGCGCTGGTGGCCGCCTCCCGTGAGGTGGGCGGCGCGCAAATCCAGAACCGCGGCACCCTGGCCGGCAACGTCGCCAACGGCTCGCCCGCCGGCGACTCGCTTCCCGTGCTCGCCGTCGCCGATGCCGTCATCGTGCTGCGCAGCGCGTCGGGCGAGCGGCGCGTCCCCATAACGGCGCTCTACACCGGCTACCGCGCCACCGTCATCCGCCCCGACGAGCTGATCGTTGCCATCGAGGTCCCGCGCGTCGAGGGCCGGCAGTGGTTCCGAAAGGTGGGGACGCGCGCCGCGCAGGCCATCAGCAAGGTGGTGATGGCGGGCGTGCGCGGCCCCGAGCCACGCATCGCCTTCGGCAGCGTGGCCGCCACGGTCGTCCGTGCCCCCGCCACCGAGCGCGTCCTCGCCGCTGGCGGCTCAATCGACGACGCGCGCCGCGCGCTTCAGAGCGAGATCCGCCCCATCGACGATG
The DNA here is from genome assembly GCA_030446945.1 of Longimicrobium sp. Lineage (GTDB taxonomy): Bacteria > Gemmatimonadota > Gemmatimonadetes > Longimicrobiales > Longimicrobiaceae > Longimicrobium. The sequence continues at coordinate 2,946 of JAUJMI010000044.1, forward strand.
TGCGCTCCACCGCCGAGTACCGCCTGCGCGTCGCCGGCAACCTCCTCCGCCAATGGTGGGTGGAGAGCGCGTGAGGAGCGGCTCACAGACGCACAGAGATGCAGGAGAGAAGGGCAGAGGAAAGATGACTATGTTCCTGCCGCTGTGACTTCGCTGCTCCCCGCGTCGAATTCGAGAGGGACGCCAGCGCGTGACCGTAGCTTGTGTCACACGGCACCGTGACCATATTTGATGGTCACCAAGGAGGAAGTATGTCGAAAACATCATCCAGTGGGTCTGGAGAACTGCCGTCTTCCGCAGAAGCAACATCGAGCACGATCGGTGGTCGTCGCCGGCACGTTCAGGCGGGGGAGTGCAAAGCCACCTGCCTGAAGCTGATGGACCAGGTGGAGGAGACGGGCGAGGAGATCATCATCACGAAGCGAAACCGTACCGTAGCGAAGCTTGGCCCGGTTCGAGGGGAAGCGTTGCGCCCGTTCGTCGGCCGGTCCCGTGGCGTGATTTCGGTGAGCCGTGACGACCTGATAGCTCCCGTCGGCGAGAATTGGGAGGTCGATGCTGATCTCTGAGCTCACGGAGACAGATCGGCTCGTCATGGACACACACATCTGGGTCTGGGCCACCGGTGAGTCAGGCGGACCAGGGCAGATCCCAAACGCGGCGCTCGTGGCGATCGAAAGAGCCGCCGAGCGCCGCGACTTGTTCGTCTCCGCCGCCTCCATCTGGGAGATGGCCCTCAAGGCGGAGCGCGGAAGGGCCTCCGTGTCAGGCGATCTCCGCACCTGGGTGCAGGAGCAGAGACAGTATCCTGGCGTGCGCATGATGCCCATCGATGGTGCGTTCCGCATCGACATGAACGCCATCGAGGTCACCGACATCCCGGCGAGCGACCCCGTCCCGCGCCGGCGCCTGCGTGACCACCTGCGCAGCGACGGCGGCGATGCCGCGTGGCGTACCGCGGCACGTCACCGGGAGAGATTGCTGTAGACGACACGGTCCACCTGGCGCTCGACCTCGTATTTGGGCGCTGATATCATCTAAGCCTCACATAGAGCCACAGAGAGAGAACACCAGCCGTTTCCTCTGTGGCTTGCAGTCTCCTCCGCGTCCCTTTGCGTGAAGCTGTTCGCCGCCGTTCTCCCCGACGCACGGACACTTTCGACACGCAAAGGGGTACTCCGGAAGCACCCCGACCCCTTGCGCGCGTGAGCTCTGCACCGATCCAGATCCGCGGCCGCGGCGCGGCCGAGAACCCGCCGAACCGCTTCGAGCGCATCGAAGTGGTGGCGGACATGGACGCGTACGATCCGGACGAGCCCGGCCCGCGCACCGTCTTCCTGCGCGACCCCGCGCGGACGCTGATCGTAAAGAACGACAGCCCGGACGTCAGCTTCGACTACGGCATCAACCCGTACCGCGGCTGCGAGCACGGGTGCGCGTACTGCTTCGCGCGCCCCACGCACGAGTACCTGGGTTTCTCCGCCGGGCTGGACTTCGAGACGCGTATCCTGGTCAAGGAGGACGCGCCCGAGATCCTGCGCCGTGAGCTCTCCGCGCGCGGCTGGAAGGGTGACGCGGTGGGTCTGAGCGGGGTCACCGATCCCTACCAGCCCGTCGAGCGCAAGCTGGGGCTGACCCGCCGCTGCGTCGAGGTGCTCGCCGAGTTCCGCAACCCCGTCGCCGTCATTACCAAGAGCCACACGGTCACGCGCGACGCGGACTTGTACGCGGAGCTCGCGCGCCACGACGCGGCAAAGGTCTTCATCTCCATCACCACCCTGGATCCCGAGCTGCAGCGGGTGATGGAGCCGCGCGCGTCCACGCCGGCGCGGCGGTTGGAGGCGATCGCCCAGCTGGCGGAGGCAGGGGTGCCGGCGGGGGTGCTGATCGGGCCGGTGATCCCCGGGCTCAATGACCACGAGATCCCCGCGATCCTGGCGGAGAGCGCCGGCGCGGGGGCAAGTTTCGCTACCTACGTCGCGCTGCGGCTGCCGCACGGGCTAAAGGAGCTTTTCACGAGCTGGCTGGAGCGCCATTATCCCGATCGCAGGGACAAAGTGCTGAACCGCATCCGCGAGATGCGCGGCGGCGAACTGTACGACTCGCGCTTCCACGCCCGCGGCCGGGGCGAGGGGGTGTACGCGGACCACCTGGAATCGCTCTTTCGCGTCGCGCGGCGTAAGGCGGGGCTCCCGGAACGGTTCGAGCCCCTCTCGTCGGCGGCGTTCAGGAAGCCGGCGGGACCCCAGCTCGGCCTCTTCTGACCACGATTCTGACCACGAGCCCGATGTCCTCCCCCCTCCCTCCCCTTCCGCTGGTGGGCCGCGAACCCGAGCTCGCGATGCTGCGCGAGCTGTTGGATTCGGCGGATGCGGGGCGCGGCGGGATGCTGGTGTTCTCGGGTGAGAGCGGGATTGGGAAGAGCCGGCTGCTGCGCGCGGCCGCCGAGGACGCGGAACGGCGTGCGTGGAGCGTGGCCGTGGGGCGCGCCTACCCCGTGGAGGCCGGCATCCCGTACGCTCCCGTCGCGGACCTCCTCCTCCCCATCGTCCGCGCGCTGTCCCCCGAGGCGCTGGCGACGCTCACGCGCGGCGGCGAGACGGAGCTGGCCTGGCTCATCCCCGCCCTCCAGCGCCCCGGCCCCGAGGCGCAGCCCGAGCTCAAGACGCGCCTCCTCTGGAGCTTCACCGAGTTCCTGGGACGGCTCGCCGCGCGCCGCCCGCTCCTCCTCCTGCTCGACGATCTGCAGTGGGCGGACGCGTCGTCGCTGGAGCTGCTGCACTTCGCCGCGCGACACCTGGGCGACAAGCGGATCGCGCTGCTGGCGTCGTACAACGACACGCAGGCCGCGGGATGGCTGCGCGCCCTGGAGCAGTCGCGGGGGAACGCGCGCGTGCACCCGGTCGTCCCCCTGTCGCGCGAGGGGACGGGCGCGCTGGTGGGCGAGCTGTTCGGGGCGGACGAGGCGCTCGCGGAGCTGCTGTACCGGTGGACACGGGGGAATCCCTTCTTCCTGGAAGAGATCCTCAAGACGCTGGTGAAGTCCGGCCGGCTTGTGCTGCAGGACGGGCGCTGGAGGGGGTCGGAGCTCGAGGGGATCGAGCTGCCGCGCTCCATTCGCGAGGCCGTGCTGGAGCGCGTCGCCACACTGACGGCTGCCACGCGCGACGTGGCGGAGCTGCTGGCCGTGATCGGCACCAGCGCGCGCTACGACGAGCTGTGCGAGGTGTCTCAGTCCAGCGACGCGGAGCTGGTGGAGGCGCTGGAGGAGCTTCGCAGGCAGCGCGTGCTGGACGAGCGGCTGGAGGGGGCCGCCGTCGTCTACGACTTCACGCACCCCATGCTGCGCGAGACGCTGTACGGCGGGCTGGGCCTTGCGCGTGCCCGCCTCCTGCACGCGCGGGTGGCCGAGGCGCTGGAGGCGCTCCACGGGGCGGACACGCCGGAGCACGCGGGGCGCCTCGCCTACCACTTCGTCCGCTCCCACGCGCGAGACGCGGACAAGGCGGTGCGCTACCTGGCCGCGGCCGGGCGGGCGGCGCTGGCCCGCTACGCCAACCACGAGGCCGCCGACTACCTCAGCGCCGCCCTCGAACGATCCGCCAGCGCCGATGCGGGCCTGGTGGAGGACCTGGCCCGCGCACGGCAGCGGCTGGGCGACTTCGACGCGGCGGTGGAGCTGTGGACGCGCGCACGCGCCGCCGCCGCCGATGCGGGTGACGACGGGCGCTTGGGGGCGGCGGAGCGTCGGCTGGGGCTGATCCGCTATTGGGGCGGCCGCTATCCGGAGGCGTTGCGCCACTTCGACGCGGGTCTCGACGCAGCCCTCCGCGCCGGCGACGACGGGCTGCGCGCGCGGCTGCGCCTGGCGCGCGCGGAGTGCTTCATGGAGATGGGCAGCCCCCGGGAGGCGCGTGAAGAGGTGGAGGAGGCGCTCGAGATTGCCGAGCGGTTGGGCGAGCCGCCGCTGCTGGTGCGCGTGCACCTGATTCTCCTCCTGCTGCACACGTGGACGGGGACTCCGGGGCGGGCGCGCGCGCACGGAGAGCGGGCCCTGGCGCTGGCGGGCGAGGAGAGCGAGCCGGGGCTGCGCTGCATGGTGCACTGGGGGATGGGGATGCTGGCCGGCCTCACCGGCGACGCCCCCGCCATCCGCCACCACGTTGCCGAGTGCCAGCGCGTGGCCGACGAGATCCACTCCCCCATCCACCGAGTGCGGGCCGCGGAGCTGGCGGTGGAGCTGATGTCCAACACGGGCGAGTGGGATGCGGCGCTCGCCCTCGCCGAGCGGACCCTCGCGACCGCGCGCGCCCTGCGCCAGCGCACCATCCTCGCGCGGCTCCTGGTGTGGACGGGGCTGATCTACCTGGGGCGCGGCGACCTGGAGCGGGGGCGGCGCTACGTGGACGAGGCGTGGGAGCTCTCCGGCGCCGGGGACCCGGAGCACCCGCTGGACGTGCACACCGTCGTGCCGGCGCACTGCGGTCTGGCGGCGTACCACGTCGCCGCGGGCGAGTTCGCCGAAGCGGTGCGCGTGGGGGAGCGCGGCCTCGCGGTGGCCGACCGCACGGGGTACACGGTGTGGGCGATGCACCGTGTCCTCCCCATCATGGCCGAGGCGTACCTGTCGATGGGAGACGTGGAGGGCGCCACCCGCATCGGTGCGCGTCTGCGCGAGGACGCGGGTCGGCTGGGGCACGACCTGGGGCTGGCGTGGGCGGATGCCTGCGAGGCCTTCCTCGTCTGGCTGCGCGGCGACATCGACGCGGGGATCGCCTGCCTGCGCGCCGCCGCCGAGCGGCTGGAGTCCGTCCCGGTGATCCCGGCGGCCGCGCGGCTGCGGCGCCACTTCGCCGCCCGCCTGCGCGACTCCGGCCGCCATGACGAGGCGCTGCAGGAGCTGCGGCGCGTGCACGACGTGTTCGTGCGGCTGGGGGCGGAGCGGGAGCTGGCGAAGACGCGCGAGCAGATCCGCGAGCTGGGCGCCCGCCCGCCCTCGCGCGGCGAGGGGGCGACCGGCGCCGCGGGCCTCACCGCCCGCGAGGCCGAGATCGCGCGCCTGGTGGCCGCGCGCAAGTCCAACAAGACGATCGCAAAGGTGCTGGACATTTCCCCTCGCACCGTCACCACGCACCTCTCCAACATCTTTCGCAAGCTGGAGATCGGCTCCCGCGGCGAGCTGGTGGACCTGGTGCGCGCGGGTGGGGTGCCGGAGTAGGGCCGCGGGCATCGCGGGCCCTCTCCCCGCCCGTTCCTCGCTGCCCCTCCCCCAAAACTGCTGGGGGAGGGGCGCACGCATCCATCTGCTTGGATCGCACAGGTCACGTAGCGGCGGCCAAGCCTGACCGAACGGGCTCACGAACACGGGATGTTCCGGCGCGTACCGGATAACCGGCTTCCTTCGCTCCGCGCCGTAGGCCGGCGCGATCGCCGGATGAGGCGGCGGCGCTACGCCCAGGAAATGTGTCGAGACTCGCGACGTCCGGGCCGGATGCAGCCGCCTTCCCGTGGTTCCAGCCCGGGGCCCCGGCGGCGACCCGCCGCCGCACCTTATTTCCGCCCCGCCCCAAACCCGGCCTCGGCCGCGGCCTATGCCGCCCCTTCGTCGTACCGTTCCCGCGCCTGCACGGCGAGGTTCAGCGCGATCAGCCGCGCGCGGTCTTCGGTGAGGGGGAGGTACCACTCCGGGCTCACCACCGTGACCATCCACCCGCCGCACACCAGGCGCACGCCGAGCCGGTTCGCCTCCACCGCCGGGGCGCACGGGATGTCGCCGAGGAGCGGATGAGCCTCGACAAGCCCCGCCACCCACACCCGCATCGTCTCCCATGGCTTCTCGTCCGGCTCGGTCATGCAGCCTCTCCGCGGCCTTCCGGTGAACCCCATCGCACACGAGACACAGAGCCACGGGAGAACTTCCGTCCCTTCCTCTGTGTCTCTGTGCCGCTGTGTGAGCCATGCAGTTGCAGTTCCTCCGCGTCTCCGCGTCTCCGCGTGAGCCCATTCCGTAGAAGCCCGCCCCACGAACAGTCGCCCACCAACCGGGTACAGAGCGCCTCAAGCAGGCTTCACACACGCACCGGTCTGATGCGCACCCTCCTTCTGCTCGTCCAGCTTCTCCCGTTCGCGCTCTCCATCGCCCGCGACCGACGGCGCTGGCTCCTCTGGGGCGCGCCCCTGCGCCGGGCCGACGCGTTCCACCAGCGCTGAGCGGAGCGGCTCGCCCGCGCCATCCCGCGCGCGGGTCCCACCTTCGTCAAGATCGGCCAGGTGTTCGCCGCGCGGCCGGACGTGGTGCCGGAGCCGTACCTCGGCGCGCTGGGCGACCTCACCGACCGCGTCCCCTGGGTGCCCTTCGCGGAGATCGAGGGCGAGCTGGTTGCGGCGTACGGCGCGCCGGTGGACGAGGTATTCGACCAATTCGACCGCGAGCCGATCGCCGCGGGCTCGTGGGGCAGGTGTACCGCGCCCGCCACCGCGGCGAGGAGGTGGTGGTCAAGGTGCTGCGCCCCGGAGTGGAAGCGCTGGTGGAGCACGACGTCCGCTTCGTGCGCCGCGTGCTGGACGCGGTCGGGCGCCGCTGGACGCACCCGCAGCTGCGCGGCATCCGCGTGGCGCTGGACGAGTTCGAGCGGCGCATCGCGGACGAGATGGACTTCCGCAACGAGGCCGCGTACGCCCGCTCCGTCGGCGAGCGCTTCGCCCGCAACCCGCGCGTGGTGGTGCCGCGCGTGATCGAGGGGATGGTGAGCCGGCGCACGCTGGTGCTGGAGTTCGTGGAGGGGACGCGCGTGGATCGCATCGAGCCGCTGGTGGCGGCCGGGCTCATCGATCCCTCCGGGCTGGTGGACGCGGTGGTGGAGGCGTACGTGCAGATGATGCTGGTGGACGGCCTCTTCCAGGCCGATCCGCACCCCGGCAACCTCCTGGTGCGCCCGGACGGCGCCCTGGTGCTCCTCGACTTCGGGATGGTGATCGAGGTCGACCCAGTCCAGCGCCGCCACCTCGTCCACACCGCCCTCGCCGCCGTCGGCGGGGATGCGGAGCGGGTGGTGGACGGCTTCTTTGCGCTCGGCATCGTGGAGCCCGGCACCGACCGCGCGACCATCCACCGCCTGGTCGTGCTCATCCTGGAGATGACCGCGCGCGGCGCGGGCGTCGGCGAGATGCAGCGCGCCCTGGCTGACGAGGTGATGCACCTGCTGCACGACTGGCCGGTGGTGCTCACGGGCGAGATGACCTACTTCGGCCGCGCCGTGGCGCTGATCGAGGGGTTGGGAGCGCGCCACGTGCCGGGCTTCAACCCGGTGCGCTACGTGCGGCCCATCCTCATGATGCACCGCTCCGCCGTCCTGCGCGCCCTCGGCCCCGCCGATGGGGAGGGCCACGACCTCGCCTTCGCCCTGGGCCTCCTCGCCCGCGACGTCACCCGCGTGATCGCGGACGCGTCGCGCGGGATCTTCTCGGTCTTCGCCCGGCACCTCCCCGGCATCGCGGCCGCGGGGCGGCGGGTGGGGGAGGAGGCGCCTGCGGAGGCGGAGGCGCCGGTGCTGTCCGGCAGTTGAAACCGCTGCAGCGACGGCGGGGGCACCGGGGGCTGAAGCCCCGGTGGGACTACGGGAAGACCGCTGAAGCGGTCTCGTGAGCCGCGGCATGCCGCGGAAGCCCTTTCCTGGGCGAAGCGCTTCTCCGGCCTCTCCCCGGCTCCAGCGTTGGGCGCGGAGCGAAGGAGACGGGCTCTGCCGCGAACACCGCCCATCCCATGTTCGCCATCGAAGTGGCCCCGCCTCTTGCAGGGTTTCCGCCCGGCGGGGAAAACAAGAGAGGCAGGGAGAACGTGGTCGGTTCTCCCTGCCTCTCTGTCTCTGGGAAGCCGCTTTTTCAGCGCCCCGCCAGCTCCCGTTTCTCGCCCTTTTGCTTCCCCTTGCGGTCCTCCTGGCGCGCCTTGAGCACGACGGCGTCGGCGTCCAGGTGGTCGTCGCCGCAGGCGTGGACGTACTCCTGGTAGGTGCCCAGGAAGTCGCGGATGCCGTTGCGGCTGATCTCCACCACGCGCGTGGCGAGCTGGCCGACGAACCACCGGTCGTGGCTCACCAGGATCAGCGTCCCCTCGTAGCTCTGCAGGCCCGCGACCAGGGCCTCGATCGACTCCAGGTCCAGGTGGTTGGTGGGCTCGTCGAGCACCAGGACGTTGGGCTGCTCCAGCGCGATCTTGCTGAACACCAGCCGCGCGGCCTCGCCGCCGGAGAGGGCGCTCAGCCGCTTCTCGCCGTCGTCGCCGGAGAAGAGCATCATCCCCAGGTGGCCGCGCACGTAGCCGCGGTCCTTGTCCGGGCAGAAGCCCCACAGCCACTGCTCGGCGGTGCCCTCCTGGTCCTCGAGCTGCTCGTGGTGGTCCTGGGCGAAGTAGCTGCGCTGCGCCTCGTACCCCCACTCCACTCCGCCCTGGTCGGGAGCCAGCTCGCCCATCACGATCTTGAGGAGCGTGGACTTGCCGATCCCGTTGGGACCCATGATCACCAAGCGGTCGCCACGGCGCACCTCCAGGTCGACGCCGGGGAGGACCTCCTTGTCCCCGAACGACTTGCGGACGCCCTTGATGCGCAGCACTTCCTTGCCGCTCTCGCGCCGCTGGTTGAAGCGGAACTTGGGGTAGCGGCGCGAGCTGCCGGGGAGCTCCTCCATCTCCTCCACCTTGCGCTCGATCATCTTGGCCTTGCTCTGCGCCTGCCGGGCCTTGCTCGCCTTGGCCTTGAACTTGTCCACGAACTTCTGGTGATGGGCGATCTCCTTCTGCCGCCCCTCGATCTCCTTCTCCTTGCGCTCCCGGTCCTCCACCTTCTGCTCCAGGAACTCCGTGTAGTTCCCGTGATACAGGGTGACGGTCTGGTAGTCCACGTCCAGGATGTGCGTGGCCACGTTGTCCAGGAAGCGGTGGTCGTGCGAGATCACCGCCACCGGGCCCTCGAAGTCGTGGAGGAACTTCTCCAGCCAGCGGATGGAGAGGATGTCCAGGTGGTTCGTGGGCTCGTCCAGCAGGAGGACGTCCGGGCTGCCGGCCAGCACCTGCGCCAGGAGCACCCGCAGCTTGAAGCCGCCGGAGAGCATCGACAGCGGCTTGTCGTGGATCTCGGCGGGGAGGCCGAGCCCCTCCAGGATGACGGCGGCGCGCGCCTCGGCGGTGTAGCCGTCCAGGCGCATGACCGTGTCCTCCAGTTCACTGAAGCGGTCCGCGTCGAAGTACTCGTGCGCGCTGGCGAGGACCTTTTCCTTCTCGACCATCGCCTTCCACAGCTCAGGGTTCCCCATGAGCGTGACGTTCAGGATCGATTCGCTCTCGTAGAGGAACTGGTCCTGGCGCAGCACCCCCAGCCGAGCCGACTTGGGGATCGACACCGAGCCCTTGGTGGCATCGGCGTCGCCGCTGAGGATGCTGAGGAGCGTGGTCTTGCCGCACCCGTTGGCGCCCACGATGCCGTAGCGCTCGCCCGGGTTCAGCTGAAAGGCGGCATCCTGGAAGAGGACGCGGTCGCCAAACGATTTTTCGAGGTTGGATACTGAGATCATCCCACAATATAACCCGCTTTCCACATTTTTTGATCCCCCCGCGGATCCGCGACGCGCAGGATAAAACTGTGCAGGCCGCGCGCGCCCGCTCGCGCCTTTCGAAGGGGTGAGGGTCGGCGTCGGTTGGCCGCCGGGGTTCGTCGCGACGCGCCCCAGCGACGCGGCGCACCGCACGGCGGAGACGGTGCGCCTCTGGCCCCTCGCCCTGCCGCTACTCGCCTTCGGCCTCAGCTTCCGCACGTGGCGGGGCGCGGGCGCGATCCGCGGGAAGAGTCCATCGTCGTCCAGTACGAACCGCCCGCGTCCATGAGCCCCGCGGAGGTGGGTACGCTGATCGACCACACCGCGCAGATGCGCGACATCACCTCCACGCTGGTGGGCCTGGCGGTGCGCGGCTACATCGGGATCGAGGAGCGGACGGAGAGGACGATGATGGGGCTCTTCGCGAACACCGAGTTCATCTTCTACCGCCGCGGCCCGCGCGAGGATTGGATTGAGCTGACGGAGCACGAGGAGCGCTACCTGACCGCCCTGTTCAGCCACGCCGTGCCCGCGTAGGCGGGGTGGGAAGAGCTCCGCTTCGCCCACGCACGCCCGTGGCGCGGAATGGACGGGCCAGGCGCCGGCGGCGGAAAGCGAGCAGGTAGCGCTCTCCACGCTGCGGAACCGGTTCCACAGTGCCGTACCGGACATCCGCGAGTCGCTGTACGACAGCCTGGTGGCGCGCGGCTACTACCTGCGCCGCCCGGAGTAAAGGGCCTGTGGATGGCGCTCGCGGCCGTGGTGCTGGTCGTGTGCTTGGGGGTCGCCTTCATTGCCGCGGACACCGCGTGGGGCTGGGTGTCGCCCTGGGCGCTGGGGGCGGGGGGTGCGTTGAGCGCGATTGTCATCTTCATCTTCTCGCTCATCATGCCGGCGCGCACGCCCGCGAGGGCGCCGGCGTGCGAGGCGGCGCTGGGCTTCCGCGAGTTCCTGAGGCGCGTGGAGAGCGACCTCTCCCGGCGGATGATCACCTCGCCGGAGATGTTCGAGCGCTTCCTGCCGTACGCCATGGCTTTCGGCGTGGAGGACCGCTGGGCGAGCGCCTTCGAAGAGCTGTACCGCGAGCCGCCGCAGTGGTACCGGGGAGCGGCACCGGGCACTTCGACGCCACAGATTTCTCGTCACGGATGAGCGCCATGTCCAGCACGGCGGGAGCACGATGTCATCCAGCCCCAGCTCGTCCGGCTCGGGTGGGGGAGGGTCGAGCGGAGGGGCGAGCGGGGGCGGCGGGAGCGGCTTCTGGGGTACCGCAACTGCGCGGCATACACGGACACAGAGGGAAAGAAAGGGAAGAAGAAAGAACCTCTTATCCGTTCTTGCTGTCCTTCTCTGTCCCGGTGTGAGCCATA
>JAUJMI010000370.1:0-1399 GCA_030446945.1 Longimicrobium sp.
CGCGACGCGCTGGGAGTCAACCGGAGCTGCCAAGCCGCAGTGTCCGGCGCTCGCCGCGCCCCTGGGCGCTCGCCCGCCCGCCGTCGAGGTTCAGGTGTGGACGCTGAGCCTGGCGACCTCGCCGGGACATCGCGAGGAGTCGCGGCGCGCACTGGGGCGGATGCGGCACCTGGAGCCCGTCATCCGCGCGGCGCTGGCGCGGGAGAGGATTCCGCGCGACCTGCTCTACCTCGCGCTGGTGGAGTCCAGCCTTCGCCCGGCCGCCACCAGCCGGGTGGGCGCCGCGGGGGTGTGGCAGTTCATGCCCGGCACCGCGCGCGGCTACGGGCTCGAGGTGGGCACCTGGGTAGACGAGCGGCGCGATCCCGTGCGCGCCTCGCACGCGGCCGCCCGCCACCTGCGCGACCTCCACGAGCAGCTCGGCGGATGGCACCTGGCCGCCGCCGCCTACAACTGCGGTTCCGGGTGCGTGCGCCGGGCGCTGCGCCTGCACGGCGGCGGGCCCGGGGGCGGCGAGCTGCGCTACTGGCGCATCCGCCACTACCTGCCGCGCGAGACGCGCGACTACGTGCCCAAGCTCCTGGCCGCCGCGCGCATCGCCCGAGATCCCGAGGCGTTCGGCTTCGGCGGGGTGGGCGGGGATGCGCCCCTCGCCTACCGCGAGGTGGTGGCCCCCGGCGGCACGTCGCTGGAGCGGGTCGCGCGCTGGGCCGGCGTCCCCGCGTCAGCCATCGCCGCCCTCAACCCGCACCTGGTGCGCGGCGAAACGCCGCCCGGCCGCCGCTGGCGCGTGCGCGTCCCCACCCGCTGAACCCGCGTTCCCCGGAAGAGCCCGAGATGTACAGCGAAGACGCCTTCCCTTCCGCCCCCGCCGAGTCCTTTCGCGACGTCCGCCACCCCACGCCCGTGCCGCCGGTGGTACCCGCGCACCGCGAGCGCGAGGGGACGATCCAGGACCGCATCATCCGCCCGCTGCTGGAGGCGGGGGAGTTGGCGGCGCACGACGTGAAGGCGGCCTACCAGGCGGCGGCGGCGGACCGCGAGCGGCGCAGCGCCGTCTTCCACCTGGTGGAGATGGGGCGCATCACCGGCGAGCGCGCGCTCCACACGCTGGGCCGGGTCTTCGGCGTGGAGACGGTGAGCCTCGCCGCCGAGCGCCCCCACCGCAGCGTCCTTGACCTGATCGATAGCGAGACGGCGCGCCAGATGCGCGTCATCCCGCTGCGCATCCAGGGGCGCGACCTGCTGGTGGCCAACGGCGACCCATACGACCTCTCCGCGCTGAGCCGCATCCGCGACATCACGGGGCTCTCGCCGGTGCCGCTGCTGGCGGACGACCACTCGCTCGACACGCTGCTGCGCACCGCCTACGCCGTGGCGGACAAGCTCCACCGCGTGA
>JAUJMI010000370.1:1499-4091 GCA_030446945.1 Longimicrobium sp.
CTCGACACGCTGCTGCGCACCGCCTACGCCGTGGCGGACAAGCTCCACCGCGTGATGGGCGAGGCGCAGCGAAGCGGCGCACGCGTGCGCGCCCGCGCCTCCATCAGCGAGGAGATCGAGAACGCGGTCAAGGGCGCGCAGGTGCCGCAGTTGGTGGAGGCGTTCATGGAAGACGCCGTCAACAAGCGCGCCTCCGACGTGCACTTCGAGTTCTTTGACGACTCGGGCCGCATCCGCTACCGCATCGACGGGCAGCTGGTGGTGGTCAAGGAGCTGGACCCCACCTGGGGGCGCGAGATCGTCAACCGCATCAAGGTGCTCGCCGGCCTCAACTCCGCGCAGGACCGCACGCCCGAGGACGGGCGGATGAAGCACACCATGGACGGCGCCGACGTGGAGTTCCGCGTCTCCACCCTGCCCACCGACTGGGGGTGCGAGCACGCCGTCCTCCGCGTGCTGGCGCGGGCCGAGACGCCGGTGGAGCTGAGCCGCGTGGGGATGCCGCCGCGCGAGTACGCCGTCTTCACCGAGGCCGTCGACCGGCCGCAGGGGATGATCCTGGTGACCGGCCCCACCGGCTCCGGCAAGTCCACCACGCTCTACGCGGCGCTGGACCACCTCAACCACCCGTCGCGCAGCATCATCACCATCGAGGACCCGGTGGAGCGGAAGATCCGCGGCGTCCGCCAGACCTCGGTGGGCGCGAACACGGGGATGACCTTCGCCACCGCGCTTCGCTCGATCCTGCGCCAGGACCCCAACGTCATCATGGTCGGCGAGATCCGCGACGCGGAGACGGCGGGGACCGCGGTCAAGGCGTCCATGACGGGCCACCTCCTCCTCTCTACCCTGCACACCAACGACGCGCCCTCCACCGTGGCGCGCCTCCTGGACATCGGCATCGAGCCGTACAACCTGGTGGACGCGCTCTCGCTGATCGTAGCGCAGCGCCTGGTGCGCCAGATCTGCCCCCGCTGCCGCGCCGCGCACCACCCCACCGAGCGCGAGATCGGCCGCGCCGGTCTCACCCGCGACGAGGCCGCCACCATCCCCTTCTGCAAGGGAACGGGGTGCTCGTACTGCGACCGCAGCGGCTACTTCGGCCGGCAGGGGCTCTTTGAGATGATGCCCCTGACCCCCGCCCTGCGCGAGGCGATCGTCGCGCGCCGCCCCGGCGCCGAGCTCCGCGCCATCGCCGTCGCCGAGGGGATGACGACGCTCCGCCAGGGCGGCATCGACCGCATGCGGGCCGGCGAGACGACGCTGGAAGAGGTCACGCGCGAGACGATGGGGTAGGGGAGAAGTGCGTGAGTGCGTGAGTGCGTCAGAACAACAGAAGTGCCAAGTCCTGGGTCCTGAGTGCTACATGACAGCAGTTCAGCACTGAGCACTTAGCACTCCGGACTTTTCAGGCGCCACCGCACTTCCGCACTAACGCACCTGTTTTTCAACCGCAACCGGTACCGCCCCATGCCCCACCCCACGACGACCTCGCCGCGCACAGCCGTCCCGCCGAACGCGCTCCAGAAGTTCCTCGCGCTGGAGCTCGGCGGCACGCGGGTGCCGAAGAAGCAGATGATGCTCTTCACCCGGCGCCTCTCCTCGCTCCTGCACAGCGGGTTGACGCCGTCGCACGCGCTCACCGTGCTGCGCCGCAGGCTCGCGCAGAAGGCGTTGCGCAGAGTCGTCGACCAGGTGACCGTTCGCGTGCAGTCCGGCAGCACCCTCGCCGATGCGATGGAGGAGCACCCCAGAGTCTTCCCGCCGACCTACGTGGCGAGCGTGTCGGTGGGGGAGCGCACCGGGTCGCTGGACGTGGTGCTGAAGCGCATGGCAACGGCGCTGCACCGCACGCAGCAGGTGAGGGCCAAGATCAAGTCCGCCGCCATCTACCCGCTCTTCGTGCTGGGCGCGCTGGGGATCGTGGGGTGGTACATGCTGACGAAGATCATGCCGCAGTTCGCCGAGATCTTTGCGGACGCGGGGGTCGAGCTCCCGGCCGTCACGCGCTCGCTGCTCTGGGCCTCGGCCAGCGCCACGAGGCTGGGCCCCGGCATCCTGCTGGTGCTCGCGGGCGTTGCGATGGGGCTGCGGCAACTCTACGCGCGGGAGGGGATCAAGCGCGCGACGGACCGTTTCCTGGTAAAGCTCCCCGTCATCGGCCCCCTCGCCGAGGGCGGCGCGATGGCGCAGTACTGCCGCATGTTCAGCACCATGCTCTTCAGCGGCGTGGGCGTCTCCTCCGCCATGCGCATGTCCGCGGACACGCTGGGCAACTACTACCTGGCCGACGCGATCCGCGCCGCCGCCACCCACGTCGGCGCCGGCATGCGCGTCGAGGAAGCCCTCGAGCGCACCCGCGCCATCCCCGCCGAGGTCCTCTCCAGCACCAACGTCGGCGAGACGGGCGGCACCCTCCCCGAGCAGATGGACCTCCTCGCCGAGTACTACGAGGAGTTCGTCCTCGAAGAAGTCGACACCGCCGCCAAGCTCGTCGAGCCCGTCCTGATCCTCCTCGTCTTCGGCCTCGTGGCGACGTTGGTGTTCGGGATCTACCTGCCGCTGTTCAAGGTGGCGCGGCTGGGGGGGTGA
>JAUJMI010000371.1 GCA_030446945.1 Longimicrobium sp.
AGCGGACGGTGCTGCACCCCGTCGCCATCCCTGCGGAGCCGGTCGCCGCGCCCCCCGCCCCCGAGCCCGCGCCGCCCGTCGTGGTGCCGGCCGCCCCGGAGATCGTGGTGTCCCCCGCGCCCGCGCCACCCGCGGACGCGACCGTGGCGCACGCGGAGCCGCCCACGGCCACGCATCACGCGCCTCTCCCACCCGCCCGCCCGGCGCCGGTGCACTCCGGGCCGCCGCACCCGGTGGATGCGGCGCGGACGGCGATCCGGCGCAACCCGCTGCTCCTGGCCATCCCGCTCCTCCTGCTCACGGTGCTCGGCCTCTGGGCCCTCACCCGCGGCGATGATGACGCGGAGGCGGGCGGCGTGGCCGCGGTCGCCACCGACTCGTCGGCGGTGGCGGGGCTGGACGAAACCTTTGCGGGGCTCCAGGGCGAGGCGGCGCAGACCGCACCGGCGGCCCTCCCCACGCCCGCCACTCCGGGCGCGCCGGTCAAGACGCAGGCGCAGGTCGCCGCCGAGGTGGAGCAGGCGGTGCGGGACCTGAACAACGCGTGGGTGCAGGGCGACATCAAGCGCCACGTCGCCCACTACGCGAGCCGCGTGGACTACTACAACTCCAAGCGCCTTCCCCGGGCGGGCGTGCGCCGCGACCGCACGCGCGACCTGCGCCGCTACAGTGAAGACCGGCAGATCGTCTTCCATGACCTCGCCATCACCTTTCCCCAGCCGGACCGGGCGCGCGTGCTGGTGGACAAGGAGTGGACCTTTCGCAGCAAGGAAAACACGCGGCGCGGGCGCGGAACGCAGGAGTACCTGCTGAAGCGCGACGCGGACGACGGGAAATG
The DNA here is from genome assembly GCA_030446945.1 of Longimicrobium sp. Classification (GTDB taxonomy): domain Bacteria; phylum Gemmatimonadota; class Gemmatimonadetes; order Longimicrobiales; family Longimicrobiaceae; genus Longimicrobium. Next base: position 839 of record JAUJMI010000371.1, read on the forward strand.
GTACGTCACCTCCGAACAGCTCCTCAAACGCACCGAGGAAAGCGTGCCGGCGGGCGGAGCGCGGTAGCGGCGGTTGAAAGCGCGGCCACAACCGCGGGAAACCTGCCGGGTATCGACGCGTGAGATGCGGGAGGGCCGGTGATCGGCGCGGCCGCATCACCGGGGGATGAATCCCCCGGCTGGAACCACGCGAAGGCGGCTCGAGAAACGCGGGATTGGGCCGGCACCATATCCTGAGCGAAGCGCTGCTCCGAGCTCTCCCCGGCTCCACCGCCGGTCGCGTAGCAAAGGAGACGGACTCTCCCGTGAGCACCGCCCCATCCCATGTTCGATGGCCTGCCCGGGTCTCGCATTGCCGCGCATCGCGCCACCGGGGCGAATCTCGCCGCCGAGTCCGCCCGGGGCGGACTTTGTGCTTTTGTTGCCGCGAGTTTACTCGCCCCGGCCCGACCGGGCTCAGCCCTTCCCCTTCTTCCCTTTGCCGTTCCCCCCGCCACGCTCGCGCTCACGGTCTTTTCCGCGTCCTCTCCCGCGCTCCTGAGGTGCCGCGCGTACCGCGGGTGCCGGGGCGCGTCTGACGACTGCGGGCGCCGGGGTGCTGGCGGCCGGCTCGGAGGATCGCACGGGCTCGGAGGACGTGGACCCGCCGGAGCCGGATGCGGTGGAGCTCACCTCGTCCTCGCCGCCCGTCGACGACACCGTGGGCGCCGCGGAGGCGAGGGGGAGGGTCAGGCGGTCCGCGACGATGAAGCCGCGCTCTGGGTTCCCGTGGACGCGCACGGAGTCGCCGATCGAGAGCGTGGCGATGTCGGCGGCGAGGCTGTCGCTGGTGAGCACCGCGGTGACGGGGGTGACAACCACGCGCAGGTCGGGGAGCCGCTCGTCGGCGGGGCGCACCAGGAGCGCGCCGCGGTCCCTGGAGGCGGCGAGGACCACCCCGCCGGCGTCCACAGTGCCGGGGAGGGCATCCTCGTTCATCATGCGGATGCCGTTGACGGTGACCGACTGCGCGCCGGTCAGCTCGACGGTGGACGGGAAGGAACGCCCCGAGCGCCGGTCGGTGCGCAGCTCATGGAGCACCGCGCGCGAACCCGGCGGAAGGTCGGCGATGTCGATGCGCCCCACCGTGTCGCCGCTCTGCACCAGGCGCAGCGAGATGGGGCTCGTCGCCAGCCCGTCGATCTCGAACCCGTCGTCGCGCACCTCGGCATCCACGCGCGCCTCCACCGCGAACACGCGCCCGGGCAGCGTGCCGCCCGGGGCGAAATCCCCCTGCACCGCGATGCCCTCCGAGCCGCCCCCGCACGCGGCGAGAATGGAGGCTGCGGAGAGGGCGAGAAAGATGCGCATGGTACCAGATCCATGGGTGGGCTGTGGCGAGTGAACTCGCTGCAACAACAGCACAAAGTCCGCCTGCGCGGACTCGGGGGGCGAGATCCGCGCGAGGGGCGGGATGCCGGCGCGGCCAGGAGCGTCGTTCCAGGAGCGAATAAATCCGCCGCTGAAACCACGCGAAGTCCGTCTCCCCGGACTCCGGGTCCAACGCCGCGATTCTCGCGCCGGCTTCAGCCGCCTTCCCGTCGTTCCAGCCGGGGGCATCCCCCAGGAACAGCGTGATCGCAATGCACACCAGCCAGGTGCACAGGGCGCGGATCACTCTCCCTCTTCGAAGTGGCGGAAGCCGCGGCTGCGCAGCGGCGAGCGGTGCCCCTCGGCGTCCACCCACCAGACGCCGTCGCCGTGCCCCACGCGCCCCACGGAGCGGAGCGAGACGTCGAACCTCTTTTCGAACTCGCGGCAGAAGGGCTCCACGCACCCCGCCGCGGCGGTGAAGCAGAGCTCGTAGTCCTCCCCCCCGCCGAGCGCCATCTCGACCGCGCGGGCGCGGGAGCGGGTGTGGAGCTGCACCGCGGGGTGCACCGGCACCAGCTCGTGCACCAGGAGGATGGCCACCCCGCTCGCCGCCGCCAGGTGCGCCGCGTCGCCGGCCAGCCCGTCGGAGAGGTCGAGCATGGCGGATGGGAGCCCGCGCTCGGCCAGCCAGCGCGCCTCCTGCACGCGCGGGCGCGGCTCGGCGAAGCGGGGCCAGGCGCCGCGCGGGGGGCGGCGCCCGGCCATGAGGCGCTCCACGCACGCCGCGGGGGCGCCCAGCTCCCCCGTCACCCACAGCTCGTCGCCCATGCGCGCGCCGGAGCGCAGCACGGGGTGCGACGCCTCGCCCACCACCGTCACGTCCAGCACCACGGGTCCCGGCGAGCGCGTCAGGTCCCCGCCCAGCAGCACCGCCCCCACCGACTCCGCGGCGCGCCGCACCCCCTCCATCACCGCCACCGCGAAATCCCCCGCGTCGCCGCGCGGCACCGCCAGCGACGCGAGCACGCCGATGGGCCGCGCCGCCATCGCCGCGAGGTCGCTGAGCGCCGCGGCGGCCGCGCGGTAGCCGATCCCCTCAGGCGGAAGCCAGTCGCGCCGGAAGTGGACCTCCTCCACGCTCAGATCGCTGGAGAGCACGATCCCCTCCCCCGCCACCACCGCGCCGTCGTCGCCGGGCCCCAAGCGCACGTCGGGGCGCCCCGCCTGCGCGGGGGCCAGAAAGCGGCGGATCAGGTCGAACTCCCCGCCGGGCCCCAGGAGCCCCGGCGCGACGGTGCCGCGCGGGCGGAACGCAGGTGTAGGCATGATGAAAAAGTGCCGAGTGCCCAGTGCCCAGTGCCTAGTGTTTGCTACTGAGCACTAGGCACTGGGCACTGCAGTTCAATACGCCGGCGGATCGCTGGCGGGGAAGGACTCCTGCGAGCCCTCGGTCACCTTGTCGCGCGAGGCGGCCTCGCGCGTCACGGCGCCGGAAGGCATCCCGCCCTCGATGGCCTCCGGGGCTTCCTTGCCGGAGAGGAGCTGGCGCAGGACGTACTGCAGGATGCCGCCGTGGCGGTAGTACAGCACCTCCTGCGGCGTGTCGATGCGGATGTACGCCCTGAGCTCGCGCGTCGCGCCGTCGGCGGTGGCGCGCACCGTCAGCTCGCGCGTCTCCAGGTGCCCGGCGATGGCGTCGGCAAGGCCCACGATGTCGAACGTCTCGCGGCCGCTCAGTCCCAGCGTCTGCGCGCTCTCGCCCTTCAGGAACTGGAGCGGCAGGATCCCCATCCCCACCAGGTTGGAGCGGTGGATGCGCTCGTAGCTCTCCGCGATCACCGCCTTGATCCCCTGCAGGAA
>JAUJMI010000372.1:0-1593 GCA_030446945.1 Longimicrobium sp.
CGGGTCGCGAAGGCGGAAGCGCTGGAGCTTGCCGGTGGCGGTGCGGGGGAGGCTGTCGACGAACTCCACGCGGCGCGGATACTTGTAGGGCGCGATCTGCTGCTTCACGAACTCCTGGAGGGCCTTGGCCGTGTCGTCGCCCGCCGCGCAGCCGTCGCGGAGAACGACGAACGCCTTGACCACGTGCCCGCGCTCCTCGTCGGCGGCGGCGACGCAGGCGCACTCCAGCACGGACGGGTGCTCCAGGAGCGCGTTCTCCACCTCCGGCCCGGCGATGTTGTAGCCGGAGGAGATGATCATGTCGTCGTTGCGCGCCTGGAACCAGAAGTAGCCGTCCTCGTCCATCCTGTACGCGTCGCCGGTGATGTTCCAGCCGTTCTCCACGTACTTCCGCTGGCGCTCTTCGTCGCCCAGGTAGTGGCACCCGGTGGGCCCGCGCACCGCCAGCCGCCCCAGCTCGCCCGGCGCGACGGGCCGGCCATCGTCCCCCAGCAGCATGGCGCTGTACCCGGGAACCGGCCGCCCCGTCGATCCAGGGCGGATGTCGTCGTCCGCGGCGCTGATGAAGATGTGCAGCATCTCGGTGGAGCCGATGCCGTCGACGATGCGCAGCCCCGTCGCCTCGCGCCACGCCTCGAACGTCGCCAGCGGGAGCGTCTCCCCCGCCGAGACGCACTTCTTCAGCGATGAGAGGTCGTGATCCTTTGCCATCTCCGCCATGGCGCGGTACGCCGTGGGCGCGGTGAAGACGATCGTGGCGCGGTGGTCCTGGACCCCCCGCAGCAGCTGCGGCGGCGTGGCCTGCTCCAGCAGCAGCGTGGCCGCGCCCACGCGCATGGGGAAGAGGAGGTAGCCGCCCAGCCCAAAGGTGAACGCCAGCGGCGCCGACCCGCAGAACAGGTCGTCCGGGCCCGGACGGAGCACCTGCGCGGAAAAGGTGTCGGCCGCGGCCAGGAGGTCGCGGTGGAAGTGCATCGCCCCCTTGGGCTGCCCCGTCGTCCCCGACGTGAAGGCGAGAATCGCGACGTCCTCCGCCGACGTCTCCACGTTCGCGAACTCGGACGGCTGTCTGGCCATGCGCGCCTCCAGCGAGTCCTCCCCCTCCGAGCCGAAAACCACCGTCCGCTCCAGTGACGGCGCGTGCGCCGGCATCTCCTCCATCAGCCGCGCGTCGCACAGGGCGAAGCGGACGCGGGCGCGGTCCAGCAGCGCCGCGATCTCGCGCGAGCGCAGCAGGGGCATGGTGGCGACGACAATGCCGCCCGCCTTGAGCACGCCGAACCACGCCGCGGCCATGGTCGGCGAGTTGAAGCCGCGCAGCAGCACGCGGTTGCCCGGCACCAGCCCCAGCTCGCGCAGCACCCCGGCGATGCGGTTCGCCTTCTCCATCAGCTCCGCGTACGTCCACCGCCCGCCGGGAAAGACGAGCGCCGGCCGGTTCCCATCGCCCGCGGCTACGCGCGCGTCGAGCAGATCCGCGGCGGCGTTGATGCGCGGGCGCCCCGCCAGCGCCGGCACGCCGGAGAGGTCGATCTCCGGCCAGAGGTCTCGCGGCGGGAGGTGGTCGCGCGCAAAGGTGTCCGCGTGCGCCGT
>JAUJMI010000372.1:1693-4035 GCA_030446945.1 Longimicrobium sp.
ATGGGCGGCATCCGTTTGGGGTGGATGAACAGCGGCCCGTGTGATCCTGCGGTTCAGCCGGCGAGGAGCTGGCCGGCGATGACGAGCTTCTGGATCTCGGAGGTGCCCTCATAGATGCGGAGGGCGCGCACCTCGCGATACAAAGATTCCACGACGCTCCCCGCCACGACGCCGCGCGCGCCGAGAAGCTGAACCGCGCGGTCGATCACCTGCTGCGCGGATTCGGTGGCGTGGAGCTTCGCCATGGCGGCCTCGCGGGTGACGCGCGCCGCGCCGCCGTCGCGCGTCCATGCCGCACGGTACACGAGGAGCGCGCTGGTGTCCACGGCGACGGCCATCTCCGCGAGCGCGGCGCGGGTGAGCTGGTGCTCGCTCAGCACGCTCCCGAACACCTGTCGTCTCGTGGTGAACGCCAGCGCCTCGTCCAGCGCCCGCCGCGCGAAGCCCAGCGCCGCGGCCCCCACCGTCGAGCGAAAGACGTCCAGCGTGCCCAGCGCCACCTTCATTCCGCCCCCCGCCTCGCCGAGCAGCGCATCCGCCCCCACCCGGCACCCGTCCAAGTCCACGGTGCCCAGCGGGTGCGGCGCGGTGACGCCGATGCGCTCGGACACGCGCAGGCCGGGGTTGTCCGCATCCACCACGAAGGCGGCGAACCCGCGCTCGCCGGCCTCGGGGAAGCGCGCGAAGACGGTGTAGCGGTCCGCGATCCCCGCGTTGGAGATCCACGTCTTCCGCCCCTCGATCGCGTAGCCGCCATCCGCCCTCCGCGCCGTCGTCGTCATCCCCCCTACATCGGAGCCCGCATCCGGCTCCGAGAGCGCGAACGCCATCACCGCCTCCCCCGCCGCGACGGCGGGGAGCCAGCGTGCACGCTGCTCGCCGCTGCCGAAGAGCGAAATCGGCCCCGCGCCGAGCCCCTGCATGGCGAACGCGAAGTCGGCCAGCCCCGACGCGTGCGCCAGCAGCTCGCGGATCACGCAGAGGGAGCGCACCTCCAGCCGTTCGTGCGCGCCGCCCTGCGCGGCCGGGATCGCGTAGCGCAGCCAACCGCCCGCCGCCAGCCGCCGCACCAGCTCGCGGCACGTCGCGTCCACGTCCGCGTGCGCATCCGCCGGCGGCGCGATCTCGCGCGGGATCCACGCGTCCAGTTCCGTGGCGAGCCGGCGGTGCCCCTCGTCGAAGAACGGCCACGCCAGATAGGTGCGGTCAGGCATGATGCATACGCCCAAACCACAACTTCACACAGAGCCGCCGAGACACAGAGGAAAGAAAAGAAGTGCTCTCTCCGTGTCTCTGTGTCTCCGTGTGAGCCATGCAGTTGAGCTTCCTCACCTCAGTTGCCCTGGAAAACCGGCCGCTCCTTGGCCGCGAACGCGTGGTAGGCGCGGGCGAAGTCCTCGGTCTGCATGCAGATGGCCTGCGCCTGGGCCTCGGCCTCGATGGCCTCGTCCACACCCATCGCCCACTCCTGGTGGAGGCACTTCTTGGTCATGAAGTGCGCGAACGTCGGCCCGGCGGCGAGGTCGGACGCGAGCTTGCGCGCCTCGTCCCGAAGGTCATCCGGCTCCACGAGACGGTTGTAGAACCCCCACCGCTCCGCCTCCTCCCCGCCCATCGAGCGCCCCGTGAAGAGCAGCTCGGACGCACGCCCCTGCCCGATGATGCGCGGGAGCATCGCGCACGCGCCCATGTCCGCGCCGGATAGGCCCACTTTGGTGAAGAGAAATGCCACCTTGCTGCGCGCCGTCCCCAGCCGCAGGTCGCTGGACATCGCCAGGATGGCCCCCGCCCCCACGCACGCCCCGTCGATGGCGGCGATCACGGGCTGCGGGCAGCCGCGGATGGACTTTACCAGATCGCCGGTCATGCGGGTGAAGGCGAGCAGCTCGTCCATCTCCTTCCGCTCGCGCATCCCCACCAGCGGCCCGATGATCTCGTGCACGTCGCCGCCCGAGCAGAAGTTGCCCCCCTCGCCCGTGAGCACCACCACCTTGACGTCGGTGGCGAACTGGAGCTGCCGAAAGGTGTCGCGCAGCTCGGCGTAGCTCTCGAAGGTGAGCGGGTTCTTGCGTTCCGGCCGCGCGAGCGTCACCGTTGCGACCGGCCCCTCCACCTCCCAGCGGAACGAGGTGGGCTTGAGGTCGGCCGCGAGGATTTTGGTGTTCATCGGTCGAATGCCGGTTCCGGTGATGGGCTGTGCTGCGGGCTGTTGGGGCCTGCTGGGGCGAGTGAGCTCGCGGCGACAACCGCACAAACTCCGCCTGCGCGGACTCGGCGGCGAGATTCGCCTGCGTTGCCGATCTCTGGCGCGCGAGGTAGTCCGCTCCAGGAGCGAATCAATT
>JAUJMI010000045.1 GCA_030446945.1 Longimicrobium sp.
ATCTCCGCCATCGAGCACCGCCTCGCGGACTGGGGCGACTGGGACGACGCGGAGCGCTATGACTGGATCATCGGCTCCGACATCCTGTACGGCGAGTCGATGCACCCGCACCTCCGCCACATCTTCGCGACCAACCTCGCCCCCGCCGGCCGCATCCTCCTCTCCGACCCCTTTCGCGTCCCCAGCCTGCGCCTGTTGGAGTCGCTGGAAGCCGCCGGCTGGCGCATCTCCCTCGCCAAGTGGAATCTCGGCGAAGCGACGTCGCCGCGGCCGATCGGGGTGTTCGAGCTGGCGGCGGGGTAGGTCATCCGCTGCTCACCGGCGCGTGGTCATTCGGTGCAGGCTGGCTCCGGCGGTCGAAACCGTTGCTACAACTACGGGGCGAACCGCTGCTCCGGCCTTGCGTCCGTTCAATGCCACAGTCCCCGGGCTATCGCTCTCCCGACCTTGTGTCGGTGATAACCCGGGGTCCTTTTTTGCCCGTATACCAGGACTACTCCCAGCTTCCGCGGGGATGAAATTCCGGAGCGGGTTGTGCGGCTTCAAGTCTGCCCAGTCGGTGCCACGCATCCTTTTGCGCATCCTCGTCCCTAAGCGCGCGGCAGCATCACTTTGCGGTTTAAGGCATGCGGCTAGGGAAGCGAGTCGCAGGCCGGGCATCTCAGGGTGCTCCAGCGCGGCGCATCCGCTGCCGCCTTCGCCGCCCGCGCCTTCAATGCGCGCGCGCGCTGAGCCCAGTCGGCGCGCGCATCGGGACCTGGCGGAACCTGGCTCGCAAGGGTGCCCTGGGCGGTGAAGTAGTAGCGCCGGACGCTTTCACCCCCATCGGCGGAGCGCTCGTAGGCGAAGCGGAGCCCGTGGCGGTCGAAGTACATCTCGCTCGTGCCCGAGGGGACGCGGGTGACGAGCTTGCGCACACCGGAGCGGTCCAGGTACGCCATCACCTGGCCGTTCGGGTGGTAGCGGCGCGTCATGCGGCCCGCGGTCGCGTTGACCTCGCGGAAGACGGCGCCCGCGGCGGCGACCGCCTCAGCCTCCGTTTCCTCGGGCGCGGGGGCGGCGCGCGGACGGTTCCACGCCCAGAGCGCCACCCCGAGCGCGATGACCGCGAGCACCGTGAGAAGCGCGACGCGGGGAATAGGGCGCACGGGTGCTGGCCGCGCGACAGGCAGAGAAAGGTGCCGGAGCACGTCACCCATCGCGGCGCAGTCGGAAAAGCGGTGGGCGGGGTCGGGATCCAGCGCGCGGCGAAGGACGGCGGCCAGGGCGGGGTTCTCGCGCTCCAGTGCATCGAGGACGGCGGGAGGGGCTTCGGCCGACCCGCCGGCGAGCGCGGCCGCCGCGGTGAGGCCGAGCGCGTAGACGTCGGTCGCGGGCGTGGTGGGGCCGCCGGCCTCCTGCTCCGGCGCCGCGAAGCCGGGCGTACGCGGATTGCCGCCTCCGCCGGTCAGGTGGGTCAGCGTCGATCCGCCCGCGGAAGGCTGCGCGATGCCGAAGTCCAGCACCTTCACCCGCACGGACGCGCCGGAGCCCGTCACGAACAGGTTTCCCGGCTTCACGTCGCGATGCACGACGCCGCGCGCGTGTCCCGCCGCCAGCCCGTCCGCCGCTTGCGCCAGGATCCCGGCGAGCTCCTCCGGGGCCGGACGCCACCCGCCAGCGAGCCGCGCGCCCAGGTCCTCCCCCGCGAGCAGCTCCATCACCAGGAAGTCCAGGTCCAGCTCCGCATCCACGCCGTAGTCGTGGACCGTGACGACGTTGGGGTGGGCGATGGACGCGGCGGTCTTCGCCTCGCGCAGGAAGCGGGCGCGCAGCGCGGCGCGCGCCTCCCGCGTGACGCCGGGAGGGGGCGCGATTACCTTGAACGCCACCTCGCGCTCCAGGCGCAGGTCGTAGCTGCGGAACACCGCCCCCATGCCGCCGCCCGCCAGGAACTCGTCGACGCGGTAGCGTTCGGCCAGTACGCGGCCGACCAGGAGCTGCTCGAAAGAGGTCAACGGACGAGACGCGGCGGTGTCGTGGTGATAGTGGCGCGATTCATGGCGCCCGTGTCCGCGGCGGCGAATGCCGATCGCGTGCGCCGGCCCCAGGTGCCCTCTCGCACGGCTGTTTGTGGGAGAGGGTGGCAGCTGTAAGCTGCCGGGTGAGGACCCTCCCGCCGCTCAGCCCCCCGCCAACCTCTGCCGAACGGTGAAGTGGTAGACGGGCTGCCGGTCCTCGATCATCACGTGCAGCAGCTCGCGGGTGCGCAGCTCGATCAGGGTGCGCCCCAGCTCGCCCTGGAGGACTTTGGCGTGCTCCTTCCCCAGCTCCTCTAGGGTGTCGCTCTGCGTCGCCGCGCCCGCGGGAACGGCGAAGCGCTCGTGCGACACGTCCATAGTGGTGCCGAACTCGTGCGCGCTCGCCGTCTGCGACGCGTAAGAGTTGATCTTCCGCAGCTCCGCCTGGGTGGAGCCGGTGCGCAGCGCGGAGGTCACCTTCATGCGGTAGCGCGGGATGCCCAGGCTGTCCAGGCGCGCGTGGAAGCGGCGCCCCACCTGCACCAGGAGGGCGCGCGCATCCGGCGTCACGTACGGCACCGAGTGGTCCATCTTGCGCAGCACCCAGTACTCCGTGCTGTCCCCCAGCGCCACCAGCCGCCCCTGCCGCACGAGTTGCTGGATCTGCGCGTCGGCATAGGCGCGCACCCCAAGCGCCTGCGCGGTGGCGACCTGCGTGCGGTTGACGTCGCGCCGCAGCCAGCCGATCTCGCTCGCCCCCAGCGGCCGCCCGCGCGCGAACGCCGCCCGCACCGAGTCGGGGCGCACCGCAGCCGCCGCGGGCTCCGGCTGTACAGGCGTCTGAGCGGGGGAGGGCTGGGGCGGTTGCGCCGGCGCTGACGAGGCGCTCCGCGTCGCCTCGGCATCGTTGTCCGGATCGTACTCGTGGTCGCCGCCCCCACACGCCGTGAGCACCGCCACCAACCCCGCCGCCGCCCACCTTCGCATATATGGCATCGCAACCCGTGTCGTAGGCCGTTCAGGAAAGTGGCTCACGGGGGCCAGATGCATGCCAGCTCCGGGTAGGGTGCGGCGTTCTCCAGTCACTTCGCGTCGTCGGTTGAAGCTTATCCTCAATGGAATCGGAGATAAACTTCAACAGCGTGGGGGACCCGCCGAGTGGCCGGGGATCTAAATGGTCCGCGGCACCGGGGCTACAGCCGCCCTCCTCGGGCGTGGGATCGGCCAATGCTGCGATACCCAAAAGCGAGTGCGCGAGTGCGCTGCGCATCCAAACGCACTCACGCACTCACGCACCAACGCACTCCTGTTTCTAACGCCGCGTGCTCACCGAGACCCGCACCGTTCGCGACGCACCGGGCATGATGTTGTTGTTGCCGTGCGAGGTGGCGTAGTAGCGCTCGTCCAGGACGTTCTCCACGTTGAGCTGCGCGCTGGCGCGGGCGCCCAGGCGCAGGAAGAGCGCGGCGTCGGCGCGGGTGAAGCCGGGGAGCGTCACGGTATTGTCGATCGCCGCGAACATCTCGGACTGGCGCACCACGCCCACCCCCACGCCCAGCGCCGGGAAGAGCTGCACCCGGTTCCAGAGCGCAAAGGTGCGGTGCGGCACCAGGGGCACGAGCTGGCCCGCCTTGGCCGCGCGGGTGGTGCTCGTGATCTCCGCGTGCTGCGAGGCGAAGCCGGCCACCACCTGCCACGCCTCGGTCACCTCGCCGGACGCGCCCAGCTCCCACCCCGTTGAGCGCTGGCTGCCCGTCTGCACCGTCTTCTTGGGATCGACCGGGTCCGGAGCCGAGGTGTTGGTGTGGTCCAGCCGGTAGATCGCGCCGGTCAGGGCGAAGCTCGGGCGCACGTCCCACTTGGCGCCCACTTCGCGGTTGGTGAAGCGCTCCGGCTCCAGCGTCTCCGTCGTCGCCGTCAGCGAGCTGAACTGGTCGCCCGCGCTCGGCAGGTACGACACGCTGTAGCTGCCGTAGAGCGACACCGGCTGCACCGGCTTCAGCACCAGCCCCGCGCGCGGCGACACCATGTCGTCTCGACGGTCGAGCACCTGGCCGTTGCGGCGGTTCACGAAATCGATGTCGAACCGCTCGAAGCGCACCCCGCCCAGCACCTGCAGGAAGCGCGTGAGCTCCACCTGGTCCTGCACGTACACCCCGGCCACCGAGACCCGCGCCCGGTTGTCCGCGTCCGTGGCGCTCTGGCGGAAGGCGATCGGCGTGGCGACCGTCGGCTGATTGATGGGAGCGGAGAACGAAGTCGCGGTGTTGTTGTAGTAGCCCGTCTCGCGGTAGTTCTCCGTCTGCTGCCGCCCGATCTCCGCGCCCGCGAGCAGAGTGTGGCGCAGGGGGCCGGTGGCGGCTTCCACCACGACGTCCGTCTGGTTGAACAGGTTGGCGCGGTCCGTCCCGTTGTTGTAGGCGGAGAGCGCCACCCGCGTCCCGGAAGGGTTCACCGCACCCGGATAGCTGTTCTGGTAGAACTTGTCGTAGGTGGCGTAGCGGGTCCGGTTGCGCAGGGTGATCCCGCCGCGCGTGCGGTGCTCCAGCACGCCGCTGGCCGAGTGCACCCGCACCCGCGAGTAGCTGGAGTCCGGGTTGCCGAAGAAGGTGGTGATGTCCGCGTCCGACGGGCGCCCGTTGAACGACGGGAGGCCGCGGTCCACCGAGCGGTGGTCGCTGAAGAGCTCGTACCCGGCCCGGATGGTGGTGCGGGTGCCGAGCGCGAGGGCCATCGTCGGGTTGATGCCGTAGCGCTCGAGGCTCGCCTGGTCGCGGAAGCCGCCCGAGTTCTCGTACATCCCGTTGAAGCGCAGCGCCAGCGCGCTTCCCACCCCCTGCCCCACGTCCACCGTCCCGCGGCGGTGGTCGAAGGAGCCGCCCTCCAGCGTCACCACGCGCGTCGGCGTCCACTGCGCCTCCCGGGTGACGCGGTTCAGCACGCCCCCACCGCCGCCGCGTCCAAAGATCATAGCGTTGGAGCCCTTGAGCGCCTCCACCCGCTCCACGTTGTACAGGTCGCGCAGGTACTGCACGTCGTCGCGCACCCCGTCCACGAAGAAGTCGGCGGTGGTGCTGTTGCCGCGGATGGTGGGGGCATCGCGGTGCCCTTCGCCCTGCCCCATCGTGATCCCGGGGATGTAGCGCACCACGTCGCCCATCCCCTGCATCGCCTGATCGGCGATCAGCTCGTGCGTCACGAGGCTCACCGACTGCGGCACATCGCGCAGCGGGGTCTCCGTCTTCGTGGCGCTGCTGATGCGCGCCGCCCCGTACCCGCGGTTGCGCATACCGACGACCGTCAGCGGGGTCAGCGTGTACGCGGCCGAGCCGCCGCGCGTGACCTGGGCCGTTCCGTTCTCCGCGATCGAGCCCCGCAGCCCCGTCCCCTCCAGCAGCCGGGCGAGCGCATCCTCCGCCGTGTACGGGCCGGTGAGCGAGCGCGAGCGCACCCCCGCCGCCGCGGCCAGGTCGGCGCGGACCGGCACCCCGGCCTGCCGCCCGAACTCGCGGAGCGCATCCGCGAGGGGCTGCGCCGGGATCTGGAAGCGGATGCTAGCCGGTGCCTCGGCGGAATGCGGGCCGGAAGCCCCGGACTGGGCCGTGAGCGGAGCGCTGCAGAGCAGGCATGCCGCACCCAGGAGGATGATCTGTCGCATCGGTCGTCGGTAAGAAAGCTGAATGGGGTTGAGAACGATTCTCAAACGCATTCTACGCTCCCCCTCCGCCCGGCGCAAGAAGTATGATGCGAGCGGAATCGAATCATCCGGTTTTCGTAGCCTCCAAGCCCCGCCCTGCTCCGCTTTCCACACGAAGAGACGGAAGCACGGCGAGGACCGTCCTCGGCGTGCTTCCGTGTTTCGCGATGCGGTTACAAACGCGGGCCGCCACCCGTGCGGCCGCGGCTACTCCCCCGCAGCGCGCTGATGGGAGCGATTCTCAAGGCGCGCCAGGCGGGAACCAGGCTCGCCGCCGCGGCCACCGCCAGGAGCACCATGGGCACCGAGACGAGCACCACCGGATCGCCGGGACGGACGCCCTGGATCATCCCCGTCAGAACGCGCACGAGCATCGTTGCCCCGGCCACCACGCCCACGGCCGCGGGCACCATCCCGCGCCAGGCTACCAGCGCAACCACGTTCGCGGGCCCCACGCCCAGCGCGCGGCGCACGCCGATCTCCCGCGTCTGCTGGCGCACCGAGAACGACACCAGCCCGTAGACCCCCACCGCCGGGCACTGGAAGAGGGTGTGCGACGAGGTCGCCCGCTGTCGCGGGGGAGGCGCCTCGGTCTCCGTCCCCTCGGGCACCAGGTACCCCTTGGCCACCAGGGCGGCGACCGAGCGGAGGAGCGCCGGGCGCGCGCGGTCGCCGGCCACCTCGTCCACGGAGACGGGCGCGTGGAACTGCCGCAGCACCTCGTACAACCGCATCGTGAGCCTCAGGCGCGAAGCGGTGTCCGCGTGGAACACCACCACGGCGTCTTCTTCGATCGCTTCGATGGCGACGCGTGGAGAGAGTACCAGCCGGCGTCCGTCCGTTCCGGCGGCGCTCACCGGGCCGCCCGCACGGCGGGGAGGGAGGCGGGAGGGGCCAGCATCCGGCGGCAGGAGGCCGCCCAGCGGATGTTCCCTCGCGTCACCTGGTGCACGAAGTACCCGATGCCGAACATCATCAGGGCGCGCCACAGCACCTCCACCACGGCCCCGGCGATGGGAAGAGGCTGGGGGGACGCCGCGGTGACCAGGGAAAGAGCCGGTACATCATCTCAGGGAAGCTCGGGCAAGGCTGACCACCACCACGCGGGCGAGGACCACGTACAAGTACACAAAGAAGGCGAGCGAGAGTACGGGGTAGCCGTGTTGGTGGTCCGCCAGGCGATCATACGGGGAGAGCGCCCTCGATCGTCATTAGCAGCTCCTCCACCCCCGGGCGCCGAGATCGGTAGGGCCGCTCGTAGCCGAGCTGGGGCTGGGCGCTGGTGAGGAACTCGCGCGCGAGCCTGGATCTTCCCACACGTGCTCGGCGAGAGTGGCGAGTTGCCGCGCGCCGCGGCCGGATTCTTTCATCCGGTACTCTGAATGCTCCTCTCACGAACGCCGCCTTCAACACGCGAAGGCCCAATGAACCGCCTCCGTCGTCTCGGCCTGACCTCGTTCTTTCTGGTTGGCGCCTGCGCATCGCTCCCCGCGCGTTCGGAAAGCCCGCCCAGCGGCGAACATAGCTGCTACCGCTCCGCGACGCCGCTGCTGTCGCGTTCCGCCGCCCCTCTTGCGGCCCAGTGGCTGGTGCTGAGCGACCGCGGAGGAGAGGCGGTGGGCGCGCACTGGTACGACGGTCGGATCGTGGAGGAGAGCGGCGCCTGGCACCCGGTACGCTGGCAGTCCGTCGGCCGCGGCTCCATCCGCGTCCGCTGGAACGAGGGGGGCACGGAAGGGACCATGGAGCTGAACGAGCGCGGGGCGGAGGTCGCCGGCAGGGCGACCTCCGGAACGCAGAATTGGCACGTGCGCGCCACCCGCGCCGACTGCGCCACCCTCCCCCCGGCGCGCTGAGCCCCCGGCCGGCAAGCGTGATTCGGAGCGGCGCAGGACAGGGGCGCGTTTTCCAGCGAGTGTAGCGAGCCGGGGGTGAGGCCCCGCCCTACATCCGCTCCGGTGCCTCGATCCCCAGGATCCCCAGCGCCAGCACGAGCTGGTCGCTCACCAGGCGCGTGAGGGTGAGCATGGAGGCGCGCCGGGCCGCGTCCGCTTCGGAGAGGATGTGGTGCGTGTGGTAGAAGGCGTTGAAGCTCTGCGCCAGCTCGAAGGCGTGCTCGCACAGGGCGTTGGGGGCGCGCCGCTCGTAAGTGGCCAGCACCGCCCGGCCCAAGTCCAGCAGGCGCAGGCACACGTCACGCTCCTCGTCGCTGCTCGGCGGCACCAGCTCGCCCGCCTCGAACCCGGCGGCGGCGGCGCGGGCCTGGATCGAGCGCGAGCGGACGATGGAGTAGCAGAGGTACGGCCCCGTCTTCCCCTCGAACGAGGAGAACTGCGCCAGGTCGAAGACGTAGTCCGACTGCCGGTGGTTGCGCAGGTCCGCGAACTTGATGGCCGCCAGCCCGATCCGCCGCGCGATCTTCTCCCGCTCCTCCTCCGTGATGTCGGCGGCGAGCGCGATCTCGCCCAGGCGGCTGCGCGCCTCGGCGATGGTCAGCTCCAGCAGGTCGCGCAGGCTCATCACCTCGCCCGAGCGCGTCTTGAAGGGCTTGCCGTCGGGCCCATTCACCGTTCCGAAGCCCAGGTGCTCCAGCGCGGGGCGGCCATCCTTGACCATCCCCCCCGCCTCCGCCGTGCGGAAGACCTGCACGAAGTGGAGCCGCTGCCGCTGGTCCACGATGTACCAGATGGCGTCGGGGTCGCGGTCCTCCACGCGGTGCTCGATGGTGGCGACGTCGGTGGCGCCGTAGGTCACGCTTCCATCGCCCTTGACGAGCAGGAGGGGCGGCACCGGCTCCGAGTCGTCCTCGCGACCCACCTGCACCACCAGCGCGCCTTCGGACCGCTCGGCCACGCCGCGCTCGGTGAGGCGCTCCAGCATCCCATCCAGCCGGTCGCGGACGTCGCTCTCGCCTTCCCACAGGTCGAACGTGACGCCCATCATCTCCAGGTCGGCGCGCACCGACTCGACCGACACGTCCACCATCCGCCGCCAGAGCGCGCGCAGGCCGGGGTCGCCGGTCTGAAGCGCGGTGGTGGCCTGCTTGGCCTCCTCCAGCGCGGCGGGGCCGGCCTTTGCGCGCGACGCGGCCTCCGGGTACAGCTTGTTGAGGAGGTCCACCGTGATCCCGTCGTCCACCGGGCCCGTGGGGCCGCCGGGGGCGAAGTACGGCAGCTCCGGCCACCGGCGGCGAATCTCGGCGACAAGCATCCCCATGGGGAGTCCCCAGTCGCCCAGGTGCACGTCGCTGGTGACGTCGTGGCCGAGGAAGCGTGCGCAGCGCTGCAGCGAGTCGCCGATGATGGAGGAGCGCAGGTGCCCCACGTGCATCCGCTTGGCGACGTTGGGCCCGCCGAAGTCCATCATCAGCTTGATCGGCTGCACCCGCGGCGCGCCATGCCGGGGATCGTCGAGCAGCGCGCCGGCCTCGCGCGCCAGGTACTCGTCGGAGAGCGAGAAGTTGATGAACCCCGGACCGGCTACCGACACCCGGTTGAAGGGGAGCTCCAGCTTCGCCGCAACCGCGTTGGCGATGGCGACGGGCGCCTGCCGCGCGGCTTTCGCCAGCGACATCGCGGTGTTGCACTGGAACTGCCCCACCTCCGGCCGCCGCGACCTCTCCGCGACCGCCGGCACCTCCCCGTACCCCGCCTCGGCGAAGGCCTCCGCCAGCTTCTCGTTCAGAAAATCCCAGATCATATATACGGGCAGCGCCTCGTTCGCGTGGGTGTGCGCGCCCAAAGTAGCAGGAGCGCGCCCGAATACCAACGGCCCGCGTGCACACCGACGCCACCGTGGGGGCGATTCATCGGCCCGCCCTCCTCCCTGCCCGGCCCCCGGCTCAGCAAAGAACCACTTGCATGACGAATCAGGCCCCGCCGCAAAGATCGCGGCGGCGCATTCTCCCCCTCGCCCGCCGTGCGCCCGCGCCGCGGGAATGGCCGGAACGCCGCCGCGCCCGCCGCCGCGCAGGACGCGTCCCGCTACCGCGCACCCGCCGACTCGCTGATCCGCGCCGCCACCCGCGACAGCGCCGCGTGGAACCGCATGGCCGAGCTGGTGGATACCTTTGGCCCGCGCTTCAGCGGCACGCCGGAGCTGGAGCGCGCCATCGACTGGATCGTGGAGCAGATGAAGCGCGACGGGCTGGAAAACGTGCACACCGAGCCGGTGATGGTGCCGCGCTGGGTGCGCGGCCAGGAGTCCGCCACCCTGCTGAGCCCCCGCAACGCCGAGCTGAAGGACGCCATGATGCTGCGCCGCATGCAGGCGCGCGGGCAGCGTCCGCGCGTGCGGCTGCGCATGGGCGCGCAGACGCTGCCGGACGTACAGTCCCGCAACGTGGTGGCCGAGATCCGCGGGCGCGAGCGGCCGGAGGAGGTGGTGGTGGTCGGCGGCCACATCGGCTCGTGGGACATCACCCCGGGCGCGATGGACGACGACGGGGGGTGCGTGGCGTCGCGGGAGGCGGTGCGGCTGATGAAGGCGCTCGCCCTGCGCCCGCGCCGCACCGTGCGCGTGGTGCTGTGGACCAACGAGGAGAACGGCATCCGCCGCGGCAACGCGTACCGCGACGCACACCGCGCCGAGCTCCCCAACCACGTCCTTGCCATCGAGTCCGACGCGGGCGTCTTCGCGCCGCGCGGGTTCAGCATCACCGCTACGGACGCGGCGTTCGAGGCGGTGCGGTCCATCGGGCGGCTCCTGGCCCCCATCGGCGCGGACAGCGTGGGCCGCGGCGGCAGCGGGGCGGACATCGGCCCCATCATGGCGCTGGGCGCGCCGGGGATGGGGCTGGAGGTGGACCGGTCCCGCTACTTCTGGTACCACCATACCGCCGCCGACACCCTGGACAAGCTGGACCCGCGCGAGGTCGCCCGCTCCGTCGCCGCGACACGACTTCCGGGGAACTCGAAGCGTCTACCTGAGCTTTCCCGATGTCTCGATGGCACTCTTCCGCCACGCGTTCCGCCACTGCCTCGACACTCCGCCGAACTGACGCCGGCAAGCGGATCGGCGGCAGCGGTGCAGCGGGGGGGTCCGCTACCGCACTACAGCGGCGGGCGCGACTCCCTCCGAACCATCGCGCTCCGCCGGCCGGGCGCGCGGACTGCTGGGAAGGCCACCCACGCCACGAACCCCTGCTCCCGAAGCACGAGAACGCTTGACAAAACGCCGTCGCATGCTGAAATCTCAGCACGTGCTGAGATTTCAGCATCTACCCGCGGGCGCTTTTAAGCGGCGCGGTCAACGCCTCTCTCGTCGACCCCGATGACGCCGATCGCACGCACCGCCGCAGGGCTGCTCCTGGCGCTGAGCGCCTGTACCACCCTGGCGCCGGACGGCGGGCGGGGACGCACGGCCGCGGCCATCCGCGAGGCGGACCTGCGGGCGCGGCTCTTCGCCTTAGCGGACGACTCGATGCAGGGGCGCGAGATCGGCACGCCCGGGCACGAGCGCGCCGTGGAGTGGGTGGCGCGCGAGGCGGCGCGGCTTGGGATGCAGCCGGCGGGGGACGGCGGCACCTTCTTCCAGACCGTTCCGCTCACCCGCCGCTCCCCCGATCCGGCATCGACGCTCCACGTGGGCGACGCGCCCCTGGAGTTTTGGACCGACTTCGCCTTCTCCGACCAGCGCCGCCCGCTCCGCGCGTTTGCCGGCGCGCCGGTGATCTTCGGGGGCACGTACGCGGACAGCACGACGTGGATCACGGCCGAGCAGGCCCGGGGGAGGGTGGTGGTCTTCGTGGCCCGCCCCACGGGGCCCATCCGCATCGGGACCGCGCGTTTTTCCGGCGCCGCGGCGCTGCTGGTGACGGGGATCGATTCGCAGTACGCGGATGTCGCGGCGTTCCTGAAGCGGCCGTCGCTTCGCCTGCCCCCGCGCAGCCCCGCCACCGATTCAGCCGCGGCCAACATCTACGTGCCGACGCGAGTCGCCGAGCGGTTCATGGGCGCGCCGCTCGCCGGGATGACGCCGGGGACGCTGGGACAGCGGCCGGCCCGCGGCACACTGCAGCAGCGCGTGCAGCCGATGCCTATCCGCAACGTGGTGGCGATGATCCCGGGCTCGGACCCGGCCCTGCGCGGGCAATACGTCCTCTTCAGCTCGCACACCGACCATGACGGCATCCGCCGTGCCGAGGACCACGACTCGGTGCGCATCTACAACCGCGTGCTGCGCTTCGCCGGCCGCCGCAACAACCCGCCCCCGACCCCCGAGCAGCTCGCCCGACTGCGAGCCGAGCTGGACAGCGTGCGCGCCATCCGCCCCTCGCGCCTGGACTCCATCATGAACGGCGCGGACGACAACGGCACGGCGTCGGTGGCCCTGCTGGAGATCGCTGAGGCGTACGCGGCCAGGAACCGCCGCCCCGCCCGCTCCACCCTGTTCGTCTGGCACACCGGCGAAGAGCCCGATCCGGGGCTGATCGGCTCCACGCATTACAGCACCTTCCCCACCGTGCCGCGCGACTCCATCGTGGCGGTGCTCAACGCGGACCTGATCGGGCGCGGGGGCGCGGGCGACATCGAAAACGGCGGCCCCGACTACCTCCACCTGATCGGCACGCGGCGCCTCGCGAGCGAGCTCAACGGGCTGGTGGAAGGGATCAACCGCCAGAGGGCGCGCCCCTTCTCCTTCGACTACAGCCACGACGTCGAAGGCCATCCGCAGGCGTACTACTGCCGGAGCGACCACTACAGCTACGCCCGCTACGGCATCCCCGTCGCCTTCTTCACCACCGGCACGCACGGAGACTACCACCGCGTGACCGACGAGGCGCAGTACATCGACTACGCCAAGCTCACCCGCATCACGCAGCTCATGGCGGACGTGGGGCTCGGCATCGCCAACCTGGATCACCGCCTGGTCGTGGATCAGCCGCGGCCCGACCCGCAGGCGCCCTGCCGCTAACCTGATCGGATCACAAGAAGCCACCGCGAGCACCCGTTCGCCCTGGCTTCGTCGGGTTCGTGCGATGCCGCTTGCCCCCGCCCCGCCGCCCGCGACAGATTCGCAGGCGAGCCCGCGTCACGCGCGCGCCCGCGCATCCCCCAGCGACCCGCAACCCGCCTCATGCGCACACCCGCACACTTCACCCGCGCCGCGCTCCTCGCGCTGGCCCTCCCCTGCGCCCCCGCCGCCGCGCAGCAAACGCCGCTGCACGGGATGGACGAGTACGTCGAGTCAGCGATGCGCGAGTGGAAGGTGCCGGGGCTCGCCCTCGCCATCGTCAAGGACGACTCGGTGGTGTACGCGCGCGGCTTCGGCACCACGCGGCTGGGCGGCGGCGCGCCGGTGGACGCCAACACGCTCTTCGCCAGCGCATCCACCACCAAGGCGTTCACCACGACGGCGCTGGCGATGCTGGTGGACGAAGGGAAGCTGCGCTGGGACGATCCCGTCACGAAGCACCTCCCGGCCTTTCGGCTCCGCGACCCGCACACCACCGGCGAGCTCACGGTGCGCGACCTGGTGACGCACCGCAGCGGGCTCGCCGCCCTGGACGACCTCTGGTACGCATCCGGCGCCTCCACCGCGGAGATCCTGCGCCGCCTGCGCTTCCAGGCCCCAGCCTTCTCGCTCCGCTCCCGGTACGCCTACAACAACAACGCCTACGCCGTGGCGGGCGAGGTGATCCGCGCCGCGAGCGGGGTGCCGTGGGACGAGTTCGTGCGCGCGCGTGTCCTGGCGCCCCTCGGGATGCGCGCGACGCTCACCGGAACCGCGGGGCTCGACCGGCGCCCGAACCGCGCCGAGCCGCACGTCATCGTCGAGGGCGTCCTGCGGCCGGTGGCGTACCGGGACCTGGACAACATCGGGCCGGCGGGCTCCATGAACTCCAGCGTGGCCGAGATGACGCGCTGGCTCCGCTTCCATCTGGACAGCGGGCGCGTCGGCGGACGGCGCCTGGTGAGCGACTCGTCTTACCGCGAGATCTTTTCGCCGCAGACGGTCATCCCCGTGGCGTCGCGCTACCCGGCACAGCGGCTGGC
>JAUJMI010000373.1 GCA_030446945.1 Longimicrobium sp.
GCACAAGGGGACCAATCCATAATGTAACAGCGTCCGGCCTCTTCGCGCCAGCGACAGACGCGCGCTTGTAGAGCGTGGCGGCGGCGGATAGGTTGTGCGCACCGGCAGGAGCGTCCTTTGCCGGGCGGACCCATACGCAAGTTCGGACACGTGAACAAAAACGACAAGCTCCTCTTCGCCCGCTTCGCGCGGGAGCTCTTCACCCCCGAGACGCGCGTGCTGGAGATCGGGCCAGACCGCGACCCGTCGTCGTTCCGCGGCGTCGTGGGGCACGACGTTCAGGCGTGGGACACCCTCGACTTCCACTCGCGCACCGACGTGCCGCTCACGTACCGGGCCACGGAGGAGTACAGCTACCCCGTGCCCGGCGCGTCGTACGACGTGGTCCTGTCGGCCAACGTCATCGAGCACGTCCCCCGCATCTGGGTCTGGATGAAGGAGCTGGCGCGCATCTGCCGGCCGGGGGGGCACGTGGTCACGATCAACCCGGTGAGCTGGCACTACCACGAGTCGCCCATCGACTGCTGGCGCATCTACCCCGCGGGGATGAGGGCGCTCTGCGAAGATGCGGGACTCGAGGTGGTCACCTCCGACTGGGGGAGCATGGACCTGCAGTGGCTGGAGCGGATGAGCCCGCGCAAGTTCCGCGAAAAGCACTTCTGGCAGCGGCTCTCGGGGGTGTTCGTCATGTGGAACGCCGTCACTCGCCTTCCCCCCGAGGGTTCGTACGACGCCATCACGGTGGCGCGGAAGCCCTCCTGAACCGCCGGAGAACGGCTCGATGATCTACCGTTTTAAGCGCTGGCTGAAGAGGCGGGTGTCGAGGGACAGCTTCGTGTGGCGCACCGCAACCACCGTGTCCGCCGTCGTGTTCTACCCGCGGACGCTGTACCGGCGCTACTCGCGGATCAGCATCTTCAACTTCGAGAGCGAGATGGACATGTGCTCGCTCTTCCCGCAGGGCCTGCTGGACGAGGCGATCCGTATCTTCCAGCCCCGCTCCGTGCTGGATCTGGGGTGCGGCACCGGGCGCAGCCTGCAGTACTTCCACGACCGCGGGATCGACGTGTTCGGCCTGGAGGGGTCGGAGCTGGCCATCTCTAAGTCGGCGCACCCGGAGCTGATCCGCCAGGTGGACCTGAACCACGAGGTGCAACTGGGGCGGAAGTTCGACCTGGTGTGGAGCTACGAGGTGGTGGAGCACATCCACCCCGCCTACGTGCAGAGCCTCATGCGCACCTTTTCCAACCACGGCGACAACGTGGTGGTCTCAGCGGCGCGGCCGGGGCAGGGGGGGCAGGGGCACTTCAACGAGCAGCCGCCGGAGTACTGGATCGCGAGATTCGCCGAGCACGGCTACGTCTGTGACGAGGTGGCGACGCGCCGCCTGCGTGCCGTACCCGAGGAGTTCAGCGCCAACATGCTCGCTTTCCGCCGCCCGGCGAGCTAACAGATTGCCTCCTGCGCACCGGTGACCGCCTTCTCGTGCGGAGGGGCACTCGCGGGCACCGGGGCCCTGCTGCACGTCGCGATCATCTTTGGCGGCCCCGGTTGGTACCCATCATTCGGATCCGGCGGGCGCATTGCGCGGCTCGCCGCCCGCGGCTCCGTCTCCCTGGCACTCGGCGCCGCCTTGGGCTCACCTGGCCTCCGAGTACCACGCACCTCTTGCCCGCTGTCCGTGCTGTTTTTGAACTTTTACGAGAGCGCGGACGGCACTTGTTGTCGAATGAGATCGGTACAACCGACGTATCAGTGTAGGGCCTAGCGCGGATTCCCTTCAGCTGGCGCCGCACCGGGATCGGCGACGGCGCCCGGGCGCAGGAGGAAGGCGGCGGGGAGGAGCTCGCCGGCGACGGTCCAGAGACGCGCGGCGAGTGCCAGGGCGAAGGCGACCGGGCGGGGGACCACCGTAGCGAGAAGGGCGGCGAGCGCGAGCTCCTTATAGCCCAGCCCACCCGGCGCAAAGAAGACCAGGTACCCCACCACCCAGGCGAGCGCGTTCATCGCCGTGAGCGCGGGGATGGTGGACGCGGGGACGTCCACGAAGGCGAGCAGGAAGAGATAGAACGCCACCCCGTACATCCCCCACGTCAGCCCCGCCAGCAGGAGGAGCTTCACCCCGCCCGCCCAGCTTCCGTTCCACGGGAGCATGGGGCGGCGGGTGACGCGCGACACCAGCTTGAGCGCCGTGCGGATCATGCGCGGATGCACCAGGAGGACCGCGGCGGGAGCGGCCCAGCGCAGCACGGGGAGCGCGGGCGCAAGGAAGCCGGCACCCCCCAGGGGGATGAAGTACACCCCGAGCAGGAGCGCCGACAGGAAGAGGAACCCCATCTGCACCAGGAGCGAAGTCACCGCGACGACGGGGGAAAGTCCGGCGGCGGGGCCCAGCTGCGCCAGGCTCAGGAACTGCCACACCACCCCGGGGATGTAGCGCCCGAGGTTGGCAATGAACCAGGCGCGGGCGAGCGGCCGAAAGGGCGCGTCGACCCCAAACCCCGCCAGCGTCATCCTCCACACCGCCACGCCCCACAACAAGACCGCGGATAGCGCCAGCACCGAAAGGACGAGGAGCCCCGGGCGGGCGTGCCACTCGAAGCTCCTCAACCCCGCCGCGCTACGAACGATCTCCCTCCCCAGGAACCCGACCGCGGCGGCTACCAGCAGCGTGGACGCGGCCCGGCGCCACCCAGAACTCACCTTCATGCGGACGCGGGGGCCCCCGGACTCCGCCGGCCCCGCAGCGCCGCAAATGCCAGCCACGCGCCGTAGAGGGCCAGCAGCGCCGTGCAGGCCAGGGAGATCCACAGCCCGTTGTACATCGAGCGCGGCTCGAAGGTGAAGACCACCTCGTGCGCGCCCGGCCCCACCACGACGCCACGGAAAGTGTGGTTGGTGCGCAGGATGGGAGCTTCGCGGCCGTCCACCCGCGCGTGCCAGTCCGCGTAGTAGTTGTCGGAGAGCACGAGGAGCGCCTGGCGGCTCGCCTGCGTGCGCACCACCACGCGGTCGGGCGCGTACGAGGTGATCGTGGCCGTGCCCTGCAGCGGCACCGCGGGGAGGCGCACCGGCGCATCCGCGTTGACTACCGCGGTGCTCCGCGGGTCGAAGCCGGCGCCGCCGATCAGGGCGATCGCGCCGTTGGGCTGCGCGGTCGTCACCACGTTCCCCACTAGAAAGGCGCGGGGCAGGGCACCCGTGTTCTCGTAGACCAGCGCGCTCCCGCGGTGCGCCTCGCGCAGGCGCGGGTCCTGGAACTCCGTCCCGGTGATCAGGTAGCGCACGTTGGCGGCGTTCATGTACGCGGGACTGCCCAGCAGATTGTGCCAGTCCGTGTACACCTCCGTTCCGGCGCCCACGTACTCGTTGTAGCGCTGAAGCTGGTTGCCGTGCTCCCCGCCGGCCATGTCCACGTCGAAGCGCATCAGGTAGTTGCCGGGCTGGCCGCGGTAGACCGCGCCGGCCGGGAAGGGGAGGATCCAGGCGCGGTCGCGCTGCGGGCGCGAGCGAAGGAACTCCGCCACGTCGTCGGCCGCGAACATCGCCTCCGCGGGCGCGACCGTTTGGAAGAACTTACGGTCCACGATCCACAGGTCCACCACGGTGAGCGCGGACAGGAGCCCGAAGACCGCGCGGGACCCCAGCGAGCCGCGCATCCACAGCCAGAGCAGCGCCGCCGCCGCGGCCGCGAAGAGGGCGAAGCGGAACGCCGCGGGCCCCGGCCCCGGCACCCCATGCGGCGTGGACGCGGCCTGCGCCGCCGCTCCCAGCACCACCCCAAGCCCCACCACTCCCGCGAGGATCCACGAGGCGGCCGGGTCCACGGCCTGGGGTCCCGACGCCGCGCGGACGCTGGTCCTCGCGCGCTGCTCCTCCAGGCGGGCCGCGAGCGCCTCCAGGGCGAGCGCCGCCATCATCACCAGCGCCAGCACGACCAGAAAGAAGCACAGACTGGGGGCGCGGAAGCGTTTGGTGCCCGGTAGCACCTCGTAGTAGAT
>JAUJMI010000374.1 GCA_030446945.1 Longimicrobium sp.
CGCCCCGCCAGAGGGAAAGCCGAAGCTTGACGGCCCCGGGGGTGTCCTGTTCGTCAACTGGCAGAAATCGACCTACGAGCAGAGGACAGCGAGCCGGTGAGAGCCGCTCCACTGTCCTGAACCGTCACGGCAGCAGGGCCGAGTGTCGAACGAACCGGCCCTGCTCCGTCAGTCTTCGCTCCTCAGCGGAGCGGAACCTCGAAGCAGCAGCGTGGGCGCTCTCCCTTCTGGCAGTGCTCCCGCACCGGCACCCCGATGAGCTCGCTCAGCAGCGTCTCGGCCAGGTGGCAGACCTCGGCGTTGCCGGGGACAACCGCCGCCAGCGGACAGCTGTAACCGCGGATCAGCACGCTGTCGTCCCCCTCCTCGATGTCCGCCACGCCGCCCAGCTCTCCAAGCACCCCGTACGCCGCCTCGATGCGCATGCGGATGTCCTGCTCCGGGTCGGTGCGCCCCGCAGCCGCGCGCCGCCCTACCTCGCGCAGCAGCTCGTCCATTGCCTCCGCGCCCAACCGTTCCCGCAGGACTCCCAGCAGCAGGCCCAGCACGGGGGCGTACGCCTTGGGGAGCAGTACATCGGCTTCGGGCGTAAGCGTGTAGACGAACGCCGGCTTCCCCACGGAGCGCGGCCCCGTGCTCCGTTCCTGCTTCACCAGCCCGTCGCGCTCCAGGGCGGCCAGGTGGGAGCGGACCGCGTTGTCCGTGAGCCCCAGCTCCCCGGCGAGCTCGTTCACCGTACGCCCGGAACGGCGCAGCAGGCCGATGATCTGCCCGCGTGTGCTGGCCAGGAGCCGCTCGATCCACTGGGTCGCCTGCATACCACACCCCCTCGACGCGTTGGGACTCTCTCTCGGAGCACGAAGCTAACGGGAATGTCCGGCTTTGTCCAATAAGTCAATAAAACCCTTGACATAAATTCGGCGAGCGAGTAGACTCTGTGCATCGTTTGCAGCACACCCACTCCCGGAGGAACGAATGGCACTGCCCGCTTTCCGTCGTACCGCACTCTCCCTGGCCGCCCTGGCCCTGGCCGCCCTCGCCGCCTGCGGCGGGGAGGATGCCGAGCAGAACGCCGCGACGTCGGAGACGGCGGCGCCCGCCGCGGCTCCGGCAACGGATCCCGCCGCCGCTGCGCCGGCCGCGGGCGGAGTGACGGACCCGCAGATCGCGCACATCGTGGTCACGGCCAACCAGGTGGACAGCGCGGCGGGGGAGCTCGCGAATACCCGGTCCACCAACCCCAAGGTGAAGGAGTTTGCGCAGCGGATGGTCACCGACCACAGCGGCGTCAACAAGGCCGCCACGGAGCTGGTGACCCGGCTGGGTGTGACGCCGGAGGACAACCCCACGAGCCAGCAGCTGAAGCAGGGCGGCGACCAGAACGTGGCCGGGCTGCAGGGGAAGAACGGGGCGGAGTTCGACCGCGCCTACGTGGCCAACGAGGTCACCTACCACCAAGCCGTGCTGGACGCCATCGACCAGACGCTGATCCCCGGCGCCCAGAACGCGGAGCTCAAGGCGCTTCTGGAGCAGACCCGCCCGGCGGTCGCCGCGCACCTGGAGCACGCGCGGCAGCTGCAGGCCTCGCTCGGCCAGAGCTGATGAGTCCCGTCCGGCGGGCAGCGGCCGTGGGCGTGGCGGCCGTGCTCGCCGCGGCGGGATGTGGCGACCCCCCGGCCAGGGTGCACTCCGTCGCGATCCGGGGCTTCCAGTACGCCCCCGCGTCGCTCACCGTGGCCGTGGGAGACACGGTGGAATGGACCAACGAGGACGTGGTTCCCCACACCGCCACCGCGGCCGGCGCGTGGGACACGGGTAGTATCGGCGCGCGCGAGTCGCGGCGCGTGGTGATCGCAGCGGAGGGCACGCACGGGTACCTATGCGCCCTCCACCCTGGCATGAAGGCGGAATTAGTCGCGCGGTGACCGGCCCGGTGGGCAATTAGGACGGGCAATACACTCACTGGCGGTGTGGCAAGGGACGATCATGGCTGAAGGCCCGGCGGTGCTCAGCGGTCCAGACTTCGAGAGCGGAGTGCCGCTCTCCAGCGTAGCCGACGATGAGCTGTTGCTGGGCCATGCTGGGGGCGAGCCGGTGCTCCTCGGTCGCAGCGGCGGCGAGCTCTTCGCCGTGGGTGCATCGTGCAGCCACTACGGGGCTTCCATGGCGGAGGGGCTCCTGGTGGACGGCACGGTGCGCTGCCCCGCCCACCACGCCGCCTTCAGCATCCGCACGGGCGAGGCGGTGCGCGCCCCGGCGCTCAACCCCATCCCCTGCTGGACGGTCGAGCAGCGGGATGGGCGGGTGTTCGTCACCGGGAAGCAGGAGCGGTCCGCCGCACTACGGCAGGTACGCGCGGAGGACGCGGCCGCGCACCCGAGTCCGTGGTGATCGTGGGCGCGGGCGCCGCAGGGAGTGCCGCGGCCGAGACGCTGCGGCGGGAGGGGTACGCGGGGCCGATCACGCTGCTCACGGCGGACGAGTCGCCGCCCCACGATCGGCCGAACCTTTCCAAGGACTACCTTGCGGGGAACGCGCCCGAGGAGTGGATCCCGCTCAGGCCGCGCGAGTTCTACGCGGAGAACGGGATCGACCTGGTGCTCGGCGCGCGGGTGGGCAAGATCGACGTGCAGGGACGGCAGGTCCGCACTCTGGGCGGCAGGGTGTACCCCTACGGCGCACTCCTCCTCGCGACGGGATCGGACCCGATCCGGCTCCCCCTCCCGACCCACAACCTGCGGCACGTGCATTACCTGCGCACCCTTGCCGACACCCGCGCGATCATCGCTAACGCGACCGAAGCCCGACGGGCGGTGGTCGTCGGCGCGAGCTTCCTTGGGCTCGAGGTAGCCGCTTCCCTGCGTGCGCGCGGCCTGGAGGTGCACGTGGTGGCTCCCGCCGGACGGCCGCTGGAAAAGGTCCTCGGCCCCGAGTTGGGCGATTTTCTGCGCACCCTCCACGAAGACCACGGGGTGGTCTTCCACCTGGGAGACGCGGTGGCCGCGATCGACCCACAGTCCGTGACGCTGAAGAGCGGCAGGTCCATCCCCGCGGAAATGGTGGTCGTGGGAATCGGGGTGCGTCCCGGAATCGCGCTCTCCTCGTGGGCCGGGCTCGCCCTCGACAAGGGGGGCGTTGCGGTAGACGAGTACCTGGCGACGAGTGCCGCGGGGGTCTACGCCGCCGGCGACCTCACCGCCTGGCCGGACCCGCGTACGGGGGAACGGATACGGTCCGAGCACTGGGTGGTCGCGCAACGCCAGGGGCAGACCGCCGCGCGCAACCTCCTGGGCCGGCGGGAGCGCTTCGACGCAGTGCCCTTTTTCTGGAGCAGCCACTACGACGTGACGCTCTCGTACGCGGGACATGCGGAGCGGTGGGACCGGATCGACCTGTCCGGGAGCCTCGCCGCCGCGGACTGCACTCTTGCCTTCCGAGCGCTTGCCCCCGGAGAGGGAGAACGGACGTATGCCGTCGCGACCATCGGACGCGACAGGGACAGTCTGCGCGCGGAGGCGGCGCTGGAGCGCCTCGACTGGACAGCGCTCGAGTCGTGGGTACCCGCCGCACGGAGGGGGCAGCATGCTTGAGGTGACCCCGGCGACCTGAAGACGCACCGCGGAAAACATCGTGCTCCCCTGCTGGCGCCTCCTGGCACCCGCGGCGACACCCGGGCGGCTGGTACGCCTTCGACTCTGTGAAAGTGAGAACAACTATGTCGATTACGGAGGCAGGTAGCCCCTCCACGGCGGGGTACGGCGCGGACTGGATCGCCGGCGGATCCCCGGCCTGCGGGAATTCGACCGGCGGGGAGGACCTCCCGGGCGGCGGCTTCCAGGAACTGGTGCGACGCATGCTCCTGGAGCTGGGGGAGAACCCCGAGCGCGACGGGATCGTGAAGACACCGGAGCGCGTGGAGAAGAGCATGCGCTGGCTCACGCGCGGCTACGAGATGTCCGTGGCCGACGTGATCGGCGACGCCGTGTTCGAGGAAG
>JAUJMI010000375.1:0-1825 GCA_030446945.1 Longimicrobium sp.
CGCGAACCTGGACCGCAGCAAGCTGGGCGGCCTCACCCCCCGTGAGCTCCCCGACGCCGCCCCCGCGGCCGCCGGCGCAGTCCCCAAGCCCTGACGCCACAACAGAGGCGCGGAGAGCGATCTCCGCGCCTCTTGCTTCGCCACGACCGCCCTTCCCCTCACGCCCACGCGCAGAACCCCTCAGGGGCAGACCCACGCTGGCTGCCCGTGTCCCGGGCACGTTCCGCGGGCCGCTTCGTGGGCCGCCAGCCGGCCAGCCACACCCCAGAGCAAAGCGGGGCCCCCGGCATCAACCGGGGGCCCCGCTCGCCAGCACGACCGCGCAGCTTACTGCGCGGCCTTCTCGGTCTCCGCAGTGGCAACCGGGGCCGCGGCCGCGGGGGCGGCGGCGGGCACCTGCGCCGCGGCAGGCGTGGCCTGCAGGTAGTTCTGCTCCGCGTTGGCCTGGATCGAGTTCTCGTCCAGCCCGTTCAGCGCGCGCTTGAAATCGCGGATCCCCTTTCCCATCCCGCTCGCGAGCTCGGGAAGGCGCTTCGCCCCGAAGAGCAGAAGGAACACCGCGAAGATGATCACCGTCTCGCCAAAGCCGAGTCCAAACGGCATTGGAACCTCCGGGGCAAAGGATGAAGGACGATCCTGGAACGGGCGGCGATCCGCCCGGCAGTGCACGACACGTCAGAAGCTCTTGCGAGCCATCAAGATAGCGGCATCCCCCGCCGCCGACAATCCCGCCAACCCGAACGCGTGCAATCTCTTGCCGAAAGCCGTCCCGCGCTGTCGGGAAGAGCTGTCCCGCGCGATCCGCATCTCGCGCGCCACGGGTGGGGAGCGCCTACACGCCTCTCACCCCGCCGCCACCGGCATCAGCGAGCGCACCATCTCCAGCACGCGGCCGAGCTCCGCCGGCTTGGCGAGGTAGGCGTCGCACCCGGCGTCGAAGGCGGCCTGGCGGTCGCTCTCCATGGCGTGCGCCGTCAGCGCGACGACCGGGATGTCCGCGGTCGCGGAGTCCGCCTTGATGCGCCGCGTGGCCTCCAGCCCGTCCAGCAGCGGCAGCCCCACGTCCATCAGCACCACGCCCGGAATCCGCTCGCGCGCCAGCCGCACCCCTTCCAAGCCGTCCGCCGCCTCCACGACCGTGAAGCCGTAGTGCCGCAGAAAGGTGCTGTAGATGTCCCGGTTGTCGGGATTGTCTTCGACGATCAGGACGGTGTTCGCGGACATGCGGCGGGATCGCTGACGGAGATGGGGGACGGTCTGGAAAGAATGCTACCCCCGCGACCGTCCAACGATCCAGCGTCACGCCCGGCGATGCTGATGCGTTCTCCTGCGCCCGTCAACAGGCCACCCACCACGCGCACCGGCCATGGCGACCGCCCGCTGGCTCACCCTCCCCGTCCTCCTCCTCGCCGCCGCCTGCTCAACCATCGTGTCGGACGAGGCGCCCCCGCTGGCACCCGGGACGTACGCCCTGGTCAGCATCGACGGCGCGCCGCTCCCCGCGACGGAGCCGTGCAGCGCCTTCCGCACGGAGGAACGAGCGGTTCACCGTCAGCCCCCTCGGCGGCGTCGAGTACCACGCGCGCCAGACCCGGGCGTCCACGGGAGAGGAGCGCCGCTTCCGCGCCACCGGTAGCTACCGCGCTACCTTGGATGGCCGGGTCGAGATGAGGCTCGCCTTCACCAGCGCCGGCGTCCCAGGCGGGTTCAACACGGTCCTCGAGCGCACTCCGAAAGGGCTGACGCAGATCGCCGGGCAGCCCTGCGACGTGCATTCGGTCAAGCTGTACCAGCTGCGGCGCTGACCGCCCGCTCCGCGTGCATC
>JAUJMI010000375.1:1925-3987 GCA_030446945.1 Longimicrobium sp.
CATCGCCACCGCCACGGGCGCGCCCGCATCGCGGCACGCGCCGAGCACCAGGCGATCGCGCTCCGCCAGCCCCGCCTTCGTCATCGCCAGGCGGCCGAAGCGGTCCTGGTAAAAGGGATCGGCGCCGGCCAGGTAGATCACCAGCTCCGGCCGGAGCTCGGCGAGCGCTCGCGGCACGTGCAGCTCCAGCGCGGCGAGGAAGGCGTCGTCCCCCGCGCCGTCGGGGAGCTCCACGTCCAGCGAGCTGCGCTCCTTGCGAAAGGGGAAGTTCCTGGCGCCGTGAATGGAGAAGGTGAAGACGGTAGGATCGCTCGCGAACACGGCCGCCGTCCCGTTCCCCTGGTGCACGTCGCAGTCGATCACGGCGGCGCGCCGGATCGCCCCCTCGCGCTGCAGCACGCGGATGGCGACGGCCGCGTCGTTGAAGACGCAGAAGCCCTCGCCGTGGTCCGGGTAGGCGTGGTGGGTGCCGCCGGCCAGGTTCACCGCCACGCCCCACCCGCGCGCCTCCGCCTCCGCCAGCGCCGCCCGCCCCGCGCAGATCGTCGCCCCGGCCGAGCGGCGCGATCGCTCCACCATCCCGTCGCTCCACGGAAAGCCGATCCGCCGCTGCTCCAGGTACTCCAGCCTCCCATCGCGCACCCGCTCCACGTATGCGCGATCGTGCACCAGCATGAGCTCGTCCCAGCCGGCGGGGGGCGGCACCTGGAGATCGGAATCGCGCAGGATCGCCTCGGCCAGGCAGCGCTCGCGGAGCCGGGCGTACTTGATCATGGGGAAGCGGTGCCCCTCCGGAAGGGGGAGCACGAAGTGGTCGGTGTAGAAGGCCCGCACCGTCAGCGCCGCCCGGGACACGGATGGGTCACGGGATCCCCACCACTTTGTGGGTCTGCACCGAGAGCCTCCAGGGCGGCCCCAGCTCCATGACGGCGCGGATCGCCTCGGCGTAGTTCGGCCCCCCCGCCTCCGCCACGTCCACCGGCTGGAGGAAGTACTGCTCGAAGCTGGTCCCCTCCACCATGCGCCGCACCGCCGCCACGTCGGGCGTTATCCCCGGGATGGAGCCGCCGGTGAAGAGCAGCTTCAGCTCGCTCCCCTCCTTCTGCGCGAACTCCTCCTGCTTGGGCGAGATCGTGAGCCAGTCCACGAGCGACCGGTCCACCTCGCGCGACCCGTTGGACTCCATCGCGATCCGGTACCCGCGCGCACGCAGCGCATCGGAGAGCGGCCGGTCGAGCTGCAGGCTCGGCTCCCCGCCGGTGGCGACCAGGAGCAGCCCCGGCCGCTCCCCGCCGAACGACTTCTCCGCCTCGTGGCGCACGAGATCGAGCGTCCCTTCCAGGTCCGTCACGACGCTGGGCCGCAGCCAGTCCGTGTCGCAGAAGGGGCACACCTCGTATCCCAGGTTGCACCCCGCGAAGCGCAGGAAGACCGCGGGGGTCCCCGCCTGCGCCCCCTCGCCCTGGAGCGTCCCGAACACCTCTTTGATCCCGTACTTCCTGGACATCCCGTCCTCGTCTGATGCCGACGCGCAACGCTCCCGACGCGCTTGTACCCTGCACTTCGCATCCCGCTCCACATGCTGGCGCACGATGCACCTTTGCGCCATCCCACGCCCTGCCCCACCGGGTATGTGGAGCGCATGTCCCACCTGTCCACGCGCAGTCCCAACAATCACGCACCCCGCGGCGGCCCGCAAACGCCAAGCCCATGCCCCACGGTCACTTACCATACAGCCCCCGGATGGCCCCGCGCTTGCCACTAGGGCAGCCGAGCGTCGGAGACGACGCGCAGAAGGGGGCCAGCGACCGCAGGGCCAGCTCGACTCAAGCCGATCCGCAGCACCCACCCGCAGTCTCGCCGCACGACCCACCCCCCCCCCCCCCCCAGGGGCCCCCCCCCCCCCCCGTTTTTGGCCCCCGGCCCCCCGGGGGCGGGGCGGATGGTGGTGACCAGCGGGGGCGGGGGCGCCAGCGCGGGACGGCCCCCAACCGAAAAGCGCGGCCCGCCCGCCGCATAACCACAAAACCCCGCCCGGAGAGCGGGGCGCGCCACCCCGGGG
>JAUJMI010000376.1 GCA_030446945.1 Longimicrobium sp.
GGTTCGCCCGGGAGGAAGTGCCGACGCGGAGCGTCCCCGCGGTCCACGAAGCCACGATGACCCCCGTGTGCCTCCTGACGGCCGCCGTTTGTCATAAACGCGGGCGGTCGCGCATTGACGGGGTGCAGCAACGGCGCCGACCGGGCTCACCGCCCGTCCCGCGCCGCATTGTCCGCGAATCTCACCCGGATTGGCAGAATTGATACTCGCAGCCATCATCGCCGCGCTCCTCCCCACGGCCACGGTGCGCGGCACCGTGCACGCCGAAGGGTCGCGCGAGCCCGTCGCCTATGCCACCGTGCGGCTGGTGGAGCCGCGCCGCGCCGCGCGCACCGACGAGCGCGGCCTCTTCGTGGTACCCGACGTTCCCGGTGGAAGCTGGCGGGTGACGATCACCGCCGCCGGCTACCACCCCAGGGACACCACCCTGGTCGTCCCCGCCACCGGCACGCTGGAGGTGTCGATCGGGCTGCGGGCTGCGCCCATCGCGCTGCCGGGGATCGAGGCGCGCGGGCGGCAGGAGAGCCGCGCCGCATCGACCGCCGGGCCCGGCGCCACCCGCATCGAGGCGCGCGAGATCGACGCCGCGCCGGCGCTGGCAGAGGCGGACGTCCTGCGCACCGTACAGCTCCTGCCGTCCGTGGCGGCGGCGAGCGACTTCAGCAGCGCGCTGTACGTGCGCGGCGGCTCGCCGGACCAGACGCTGGTGATGCTGGACGGCACCCCCCTCTTCAACCCGTACCACCTGGGCGGCCTCTTCGGCGCCATCGACCCGGACGCGGTGGCGGCGGTGGACGTGCTCCCCGGCGCCTTCCCCGCGCGCGTGGGCGACCGCCTCTCCGGCATCATCGACATCCAGACGCGCGACGGCGGGCGCGACCGGGTGCGCGGCTTCGGCGGCACCTCGCTGATCTCCAGCCGCGCGGGCGTGGAAGGGCCGCTCCCCGGAGGGCGCGGCAGCTACATGGTCTCCGGCCGGCGCACCTACCTGGACCTGTTCACGAAGGCGGCGTACGGGCTGGGGCTCATCGACACGACCCTCCCGTACGCCTTCACCGACGGGCACCTCAAGCTGACGCACGACGTGGGGACGCTGGGGCGCCTCTCCGTCGCGGCGTACGTGGACGAGGAGGGGCTCGGGATGCCGAGAGAGCGCCCCCGGCCGGACGAGCCCCCGCGCACCGGGCCGCGCGACGAGATCAACTTCGGATGGGGCTCGCGGGTGGGATCGCTGCGCTTCCGGCGACTGCTGGGTCCCACCGTGGTGGCCGAGCTGCGCGGCGCGGCGAGCACCTTCCACGGCGACTTCAGGGTCGCCGAGGGGCGCTTCGCGGGCGAGGGGCGCCCCGACACGCTCGCGGAGATCCTGGGCGCGCGCATGCGGATGCGCGACCTGATGGCCGGCGCGGACCTCACCTGGCACGCCCGCGAGCACCAGCTGCGCGGCGGCGTGCAGTGGGACGCCTACCGCTTCTTCCACGACGTGGCGGAGCGCCAGAACGGCGCCGGCCCCTTCTTCACCGGCTCCTTTCGCCGTGAGGAGGCGCCTGCCACGGTCGCGGCGTACGTGGAGGACGAGTGGCAGCCCACTCCGCTGCTGCGGGTGCGCGGCGGTGTGCGCGTGCTGGCCGCGGGGGAGCGCGGCACCGAGATCCTCCCCCGCATCGGCGGGCAGTACACCCTCACGCCGTCGCTGACGCTCACACTGGGCGGCGGGCGCTCGGCGCAGGTGATCCATTCGCTGCGCAGCGAGGAGTCGCTGGGCGCTTCGGTGATGGCGTACGACTTCCTCGCCGCCGTCCCCACGAGCACCGGGCTCTCCACCGCGACGGACGTGGTGGGCGGCGCCGAGTGGGTGCGCGGCACCACCTCGGTGCGGGTGGACGCCTTCGCCAAGCGCCTGCGCGACGTCCCGCTCCCGCGGCTCCCCGGCGACATCACGGAGGCGCCGATCATCGTGAACGAGGGCTTCCTGGCGGGCACGGGGAACGCGCGGGGCCTGGAGCTGCTGGCCCGCCACGCGCGCGGCCGGGCGCTGTACTCGCTCGCCTACGCCCTCAACGGGGTGCGCATGGAGGTCGCTGGCGAGGAGTACACCCCGCGATTCGAGCGGCGGCACACGATGGACGCCGTGGCCCTGCTCCCGTGGGGGCGGCGCGGCGAGGTGAGCGCGCGGCTGGCGCTGGCCTCCGGGCAGCCGTATACCCCGCCCGCCGGCTACGGCTACTCGGTGCGCTACGATCCGCGCACCGGGCGCTACGTGAACTCGGGCCCCACGGTGCTGCTGGACGAGCACAACAGCGGCCGCCTGCCCGGCTACTTCCGCCTGGACGTGGGGGTGCGGCGCACGTACGAGCCGCGCTTCTTCGGGCGCACGACGGCGGTGACCCCGTTCCTCCAGATCGTGAACGTGCTCAACACGCCCAACGTGCTGGCGGGGCTTCCGCAGCTGTACGGCGAGGCCGGCCCGCAGATCGAGTACGCTCCGCAGCTCCCCATCCTCCCGACCATCGGATTCGAATGGAAGTTCTGATGAAGCGAATCGCGGCGGCCGCCCTCCTGCTGGCGGGGGCCGGGTGCTCGTTCCTCCGCGAACCCAGCCCCATCGAGGCGCTGGGCGAGAACACGGTCGTCCACGCGGTGCTGGTGACGGGCGCGGACACGGTTCAGGTGCTGGTGATCCGTGCCGGCCCCGGCAGGGCCCCCGTCACGGGTGAGAACGTCACCGTTCGCCCCGTCATCGGCGCGGACGTGCGGCTCGGCGGCGGCGCGGGCGACGTGCGGCTGACCGAGTCGGCGCCCTGCTACTCCGGCCACGACTATAGCGGCCGGGTGCCGAAGGAGCAGCTGGGCACGGCGGGGTGCTACACCGCCGTCCTCCCCGGCGGCGTGCGGGCGGGGGCGGCGTACACGCTCCGCGTGGGCCTGCCCGGCGGCGGCACCGTCGAGGGACAGGCGACCGCGCGCCCCGCCCTCTCCATCCGCGATCCGCAGCCCGGCGCTCGCCTCCACGTCGGCCCGCCGAGCGAGAAGCTGCAGACGATCGCCGTCCGGCTGAGCGGCGTGGAGGATGCGGCGGCGCTGACGGTAGACTTCCTGCCGCTCGCGGCGTTCAGGGGCGGGAGCATGCTGCCGAAGGCCGTCTGCTCCGTGGCGTACCCGCATGGGATGGAGCTGCAGGCGAATGCGGAGGGAGTGGTGCGCACCGCGGTGTACGATGTGAACTGCGTGGAGCGCACCAACGCGAACGGCAGTGGCGACCGCCCGTTCCGTCCCGACTCGCTCCGCGCGCGGCTCCGCGTCACGGCGTTCGACAGCGCGTACGTCCGCTATCTCGCCCAGACCGGCGAGAACTCGGTGTCCGTGCGCGAGGCGCAGGTGGGGATCACGAACGGCCTCGGCCTCTTCGCCGCCGCCGCCCGGGCCGACCGCGACATCGTGCTTATCCCCTGCGCGCCGCAGGCGGTCTGCCCGCAGCCCTGAAAAAAGCCTCACACGGAGACACGGAGCCACGGAGAGAACAGCCCAAGGGTTTCTCTGTGGATCCATGATAACACCCCCACTTCCTGAACGGAGCGCCTCACGAGACCTGCCTTAGCGCCGTCTTTGGACGCGGAGTGAAGGAAACGCGCTCTGCCGCGCAGTCAGATCCATCCAATGTTCGGTCGACCGTTCGTGGGGATCGGCAGCAGGGATTGGCAGTCCGCGGCGGGCCCCCGGGTCGACGCGCGCACCTGCACCCCAACATGGGAGGGGCGGTGCTCACGGGAGAGCCCGTCTCCTTCACTCCGCGCCACAAGGCTGTGCAGCAGAGACGCGGGCACGGTGGGCGCTTCGTTCAGGAAGTTGCAGGTTCTCTGCGCCTTGCAGTTCCCCTCCGTGTCCTCTGTGAGGCTTTTTTCCTTTTTTGGACTTGTGCGCGAGCCGCGCGAACGGCAAGCTTCTCGGCGCCATTCGCGTGATCCCCTCAGCACACGAGTCTCGATG
>JAUJMI010000046.1 GCA_030446945.1 Longimicrobium sp.
AGCTCCAGGTGCTCGAGCTGCGCCGCCACGTGGAGCCCCACGGGGACCTCGCGCTCGTCGCCGTTGACCTGGATCCGCACCGCCGCCGCCGAAAGAGTCGTCATCCCCGCCACTCCTGTAGATAGCTGCGCACCGCCCGTGCCGGGCTCGGCGCGTCCCATACGCCGCGGATGGCCGCGACGCCCTGCAACCCCGCATCCCTGAGCTCCGCCACCCGCTCCGGCGTCACCCCGCCGATGGCGATGCGCGGGAGCCCGGCGAAGGCCGCGAGTCCTTCCACCCCGATCCCGGCGCGCCCCGGATGCGACGCGGTCGCGTACACGTTGCCCACCAGGACGAAATCCGCGCCGCCCTCCCGCGCCTCGTGCACTTCGGCGGATGCGTGCACGGAGAGGCCTACCAGCCGCCCCGCGCCCGCCAGCCTCCGCGCATCGGCGACGACCAGCCCGCGCCGCCCGAGCTGTACACCGTCCGCCTCCGCCGCGAGCGCCGCGTCCACGCGGTCGTTCACCAGGAGCAGGGCGCCGGCGTCGCGGGTCGGCCCGCGCAGCGCCTCCGCCCATCTGTACACCGCAAGTCCGTTCGCGAGCGGCGCGCGCAGGTGGAATGCGATCCGCGGGCCACCCTCGGCCAGCACTTCGGCGGCTGCGCGGAGGAAGTCCGGGCGCGCGGCGGTGGCGTCGTCGGTGACGACGTGGAGCGGAGGGAGCTCAGCCCTCGACGCCGAAACGGTCATCCATCGACACGCCGCGCCCCCGCACCCACTCGCCCGCCGCCATGCGCCGCTTCCCCGGCGGCTGCACCTCGCGCACCAGGACGGCGCCCTCTCCGCAGGCGACGAGCACCCCGTCCTCACCCACCGCGAGCACCGTTCCCGGCTCCCCCGTGCCGCCGCTGGCTCGCGGGCGGAAGAGCTTCACCCCACCGCGCGGGCCGTGCGGGGTCCACGCGCCCGGCACCTCGTCCATCGCGCGGATGTGCAGCGAGACGCGGTCGGCCGAGAGCGTCCAGTCGATGCGCGCGGTCTCGCGGCATATCTTGGGGGCGAAAGTAGCGCGCGAGTGGTCCTGCACCTCCTCGCGGGCCTGGCCGCTCTCCATCAGCGCCAGCGCCTCCACCACCGCCTCCGCGCCCGCGGCGGAAAGCCGCTCCGCCAGCTCGCTCGCGGAGTCGTCCGCCAGGATCGGCTCCTCCACGCGCAGGATCATGGGGCCGGAGTCGAGCCCCGCCTCCATCCGCATGATGGTGACGCCGGTCGTCTGGTAGCCGCGGGCGACGGCCCACTGGATGGGCGCCGCGCCGCGCAGCTC
Source organism: Longimicrobium sp. (assembly GCA_030446945.1). Classification (GTDB taxonomy): domain Bacteria; phylum Gemmatimonadota; class Gemmatimonadetes; order Longimicrobiales; family Longimicrobiaceae; genus Longimicrobium. The sequence continues at coordinate 1,311 of JAUJMI010000046.1, forward strand.
GGGAAGGAGGGACGCGTGGATGTTGATGGAGCCCAGCGGCGGCAGCTCCAGCACCTCCGGCTTCAGGATCTGCCCGTACGCCACCACCACGGAGAGCTCCGGGTCCAGCGCCCTGGCCTGCGCCATGAACTCGTCCCCGCGCGCGCGCTCCGGCTGCAGGACAGGTACGCCCATCTCCGTCGCCTCGCGCTTGACGGCGCTCGTGGCGAGCCCCCTTCCCCGCCCGGCCGGCCGGTCCGGCTGGGTGACGACGCCCACCACGTCGTGCCCCTCGTCCGCGATCGCGCGCAGCGGGGTCACGGCGAACTCGGGCGTCCCCCAAAAGAGGATCCTCACGATTCCTGCTTGCGGTATTTCTTCACCAGCATGTTGCGCTTGAGCGGCGACAGCCGGTCCAAAAAGAGGATGCCGTCCAGGTGGTCGATCTCGTGCTGGAGGCAGCGCGCGAGCATCCCCTCCGCCTCGATGCGCACCTCGTTTCCCTTGGGGTCCAGCCCTTCGACGACGACGGTCGCCGGGCGCTCGACCGCCGCGGAGATGTTGGGGATGCTCAGGCACCCCTCCTCCCCCTTCTCCTTCGCCTTCCCCGCCTCCACGATGCGCGGGTTGAGCAGCGCGAACGGCTCCTCCCCCTCCTCGTTCACGTGCACGACGATCAGGCGGCGGGAGATCCCCACCTGAGGCGCGGCCAAGCCGATGCCGTGCGCGTCGTACATCGTCTCGAACATGTCCTCGATCAGCCGGTCGAGCTCGGGATCCTCGCCGCTGGGCTGGATCTCGTGCGCGCGGCGGCGCAGGACCTCGGCGCCGAGCGTCTCGATCTTGAGAATCGCCATCGTTCTACTTGGCGGCGGCCGGAGCGCCGGCCTTGCGCAGGATGCGCACCTTTTCCACCACCACGGTGGAGGTGCCGGTGCGCAGCGTCACCTGGTCTTCACGGATCGCCATCACCTCGCCAATCAGCCCGCCGGCGGTCACCACCTGGTCACCCTTTTGAAGCGACGCCAGCAGCGTCTGGTGCTGCTTCATCTGCCGCCGCTGCGGGACGAAGAGGATGAAGTAGAAGATCGCGAGCATCGCCACGATGGGCAGGAAGCTCACGAGCGGGCTCTGGGACGGGGCCGCCTGGGCCAGCATCAGGAAGTGCATATGGGTTCGGTGCGTGTTGGATCTGGTCGCGGGCCGTTGAGTGCCAAGTGCTAAGTGCTGAACAGCGGTTACTCAGGACTTGGCACTTAGGACTTCCTTTTTATCCGCATGGAATCGCTCCAGCCACGCGCGGCTCCATGACCCAAAGGTGCCGGCGGCGATCGCCTCGCGCGACTGCTCGGCCAGGCGCACCAGGAAGCGCAGGTTGTGGATGGAGAGGAGCCGCATGCTCAGCGCCTCGCCGGCCACGAAGAGGTGGCGCAGGTAGGCGCGCGTGTAGCCGCGGCAGGTGTAGCAGTCGCACTCCGGGTCCAGCGGCCCCGCGTCCAGCCGGAAGCGCTGCCCCTTGATGTTCACCTGCCCCTCCCCCTCGATCCAGACCGCCCCGTTGCGCCCGTTCCGCGTGGGCGCCACGCAGTCGAACATGTCCACCCCCCGCGCGATCGCCTCCAGCAGGTCGTCGGGGTAGCCGACGCCCATCAGGTAACGCGGCAGCCGCTCCGGCAGCTCGGGGTGGAGCGCCTCCAGCATGGCGTGCATCGCCGGCTTCGGCTCCCCCACCGACAGGCCGCCGATGGCGATCCCGTCCCAGTCCCCCGCCGCCAGCGTGCCGCGCGCGGAGGCGACGCGCAGATCCGGGTGCACCCCGCCCTGCACGATGGGAAAGAGCGTCTGCACCGGTCCCTCGGGGTCCTCGTCCGGGAGCTGCGCGAATCGGGCGCGGCAGCGGTCCAGCCAGCGAAGGGTGCGCTCGTAAGCCACGGTCGCCAGCTCGCGGCTGCTCTGCCCGGGCGGGCACTGGTCGAAGGCCATGATGATGTCCGCCCCCAGCGCCCGCTCGATCTCCATCACCCGCTCGGGCGTGAAGAGGTGGCGCGAGCCGTCGATGTGGCTCTGGAAGGTGACGCCCTCCTCCTCGATCGTGTTGATGTCGGAGAGGGAGAACACCTGGAAGCCGCCCGAGTCGGTGAGGATCGGCCGGGTCCACCCCTGGAAGCGGTGCAGGCCGCCCAGCTCGCGCACGGTGTCGTGGCCGGGGCGCAGGTACAGGTGGTACGTGTTCCCCAGGATGATCTGCGCGCCGAGCGCGTCGGTCTCCTCGGGGGTCAGCGTCTTCACCGTGGCCTGCGTGCCCACCGGCATGAACACGGGGGTGCGCACCTCGCCGTGCGGGAGCCGCAGGGTGCCCGCGCGGGCGGCGCCCTCCCTGGCTTCGATCTCGAACTCGAACAGCGCTCCCGCCTCCTGCACGTGTGCCGCGCGCCCGGCTCGCTCCGGACCCGATCCAAGCCGGTAGTTTGCCGAAACCTGGGGGAGAAAGCAAGGCGCCGAGGAACTCCCGGACGGTGGTGCCGGAGAGAAGGAACGGACGGAACAATCACACAGAGGACCGGGAGGGAAACGTAAAGCCACGGAGACCCTCCTTCTGTCGTCGTTCTGCTCCCTCTTTGTGGGTGTGCGGGGCTGCCGTTCTCGTTACTTTTCGTGGCGCTAATTATGCATCATGCGATTGGGTGGTTTCCGTTCCCCCCTCGAAAGGAGTATGTACCGTGTCATCAATTCAACGCTTCGTAGGTGGTGCGCTCGCCGTTCTGGCGCTGGCCGGATGCTCGGTCGATGCGGTGACCGCGCCCGCGGCCCCGGAACGGACCGCGCGAAAGGCGAGTGTGTCCAGCGGAATCAGCGTGTACTTCGTGCAGCAGCCCGGCGACTTCGGGGTCGGCCAGTCATGCTTATGGGAAGCGGGCGCGTCGGGCGGCGACCCGCAGTCGTACACGTTCACCTGGTCACCCGGCGGCAGCTGGTCCTCGCCGGATGGGGCGCTCCAGGAGAACTGGTCGTTCTCGAACTACTGGAACGGCTCCGCGAACTCCACCGGCTCGTACTGGCTGACCGTCACCGTGACCGATGCGTACGGCCACTCGGGTTCCGCCACGTCCAGCGGCGAGGTGAACCTGTACCTCAACCCGAACTGCGGTTAACGGCGGGCATCGCCGGCCAGGGGCGCCTCTGCTTCGGTCCCGCGTGAGAAAAGCGTCACACGGCAGGCACAGAGGGAACAGAAAGGCACGGAGAACCTCTTCTGTTGTTCTTTCCGTACCCTCTGTGTCTCGGTGTGAAGCCGCTGTTCCGCGGAGCTTGCCGCGGCCCCTACACCAGCAACATCGCGTCGCCGTAGGAGAAGAAACGATACCGCTCCGCCACCGCTTCCCGGTACGTCTCCATCGCCAGATCGTAGCCGCAAAAGGCGGCGACGAGCATGAGGAGGGTGCTCTTGGGGAGGTGAAAGTTGGTGACCAGGTGGTCCACGGCGCGGAAGTGGTAGGGCGGGCGGATGAAGATGTCCGTCCAGCCGGAGCCGGCGGGGATGGCGCCGTCCTCGGTGGCGACCGATTCCAGGGTGCGCGCCACGGTGGTGCCCACGGCCCAGATGGAGCCGCCCGCGGCGCGGACTTCGGCGAGCGCGGCGGCGGACTCCTCCGGGACGCTGTACCACTCCGAGTGCATGCGGTGCTCGGCGGGGTCGTCTGCCTCGACGGGGCGAAAGGTGCCGACGCCGACGTGGAGGACCAGGCGCACGATGCGCACACCCTTTGCCTCGAGCGCGGCCAGGAGCTCGGGGGTGAAGTGCAGGCCGGCGGTGGGTGCGGCGACGGAGCCGCGCTCGCGGGCGAAGACAGTCTGGTAGCGCTCGCGGTCTTCGGGGCCGGCGGCGCGCTCCACGTAGGGCGGCAGCGGCACCTCGCCGTGGAGGTGCAGGGCGTCGTCCAGCGGGAGGGCGGTGTCCAGGCGCACGATGCGCTCACCGGTGGGGGTGCTTTCGAGGATGCGGACGGTGAAGCCCTCCGCGATCTCCACGGTGCGGCCGGGCTTCAGCTTGCCGCCGGGACGCACCAGCGCGCGCCAGGTCCGCTCGTCGCCGCGCTCCGGGTGGAGGAGGAGGACCTCGGCGGGGGCGCCGCTCGGCTTGCGGCCCAGGAGGCGCGCCGGGAAGACGCGCGTCTCGTTGAGCACCAGCGCGTCGCCCGCGGGGACGTACTCCACCAGGTCCGCGAAGCTCCTGTGCGAGCGCCTCCCCGTCCCCCGGTCGACCACGAGGAGGCGGCTTGCGTCGCGCCGCGCGGCCGGGGCCTGCGCGACGAGCTCCGGGGGAAGGTCGAAGTCGTAGTCCGAGGTCCGGCTCCCCTTCATGCGTCGAACAGGCTCTGCTGCGGCGGGGGAGCGGGCGGAAAGGCCTGCACGTTCGCCTGGTCCACCGGCGGCGCGTAGCCGAAGCGGCGGTACGCCTGCGCCGTGGCCACGCGGCCGCGCGGCGTGCGCATCAGGAAGCCGGTCTGGATCAGGAACGGCTCGTACACCTCCTCCAGCGTCCCCGCGTCCTCGCCGATCGCTATGGCGAGCGTGCCCAGCCCCACCGGCCCGCCGCCGAACTGCTCGATCAGCGAGCGCAGGACGCGCGTGTCCATCTCGTCCAGCCCGAACTCGTCCACCTCCAGCATGTGCAGCGCGGCGTCGGCCACCTCCTTGGTGATGACGCCCTGGGCGCGCACCTGGGCGTAGTCGCGCACGCGGCGGATCAGGCGGTTGGCCACGCGCGGCGTCCCGCGCGACCGCCGGGCGATCTCCAGCGCGCCCGCCGGCTCGCAGGTGACCCCAAAGATCTCGGCGGTGCGCGCCACGATGAAGGTGAGCTGGTCCACCGGGTAGTAGTTGAGCCGCTGCACGATGCCGAAGCGCGCGCGCATCGGCGGCGTCAGCAGGCCGTAGCGCGTGGTGGCGCCGATCAGCGTGAAGCGCTCGATCCCCATCGAGATCGTCTGCGCGTTTGGTCCCTCGCTGATGCGGATGTCCACGCGGTAGTCCTCCATCGCGGGATAGAGGAACTCCTCGATGATGGGGCGCAGCCGGTGGATCTCGTCGATGAAGAGTACGTCGCCCTCGCGCAGGTTGGTGAGGGTGCTCACCAGGTCTGCCGGCTTCTCCAGCACCGGGCCCGAGGTGATCTTGATGTTCACCCCCATCTCCCGCGCGATCAGCATTCCGAGCGTCGTCTTCCCCAACCCGGGCGGTCCGTAGAGGAGGACGTGGTCCAGCGGCTCGCGGCGGCTGAGCGCGGCGTCGATGGCGATCTGGAGCGAGTCTTTGACCTTGGGCTGCCCGATGAACTCGGCGAGCCGCTGCGGCCGCAGGCTGAGCTCCTGCGTCGCGTCTTCGGAGAGCTGCTCCGGGGTCGTGATCTCCGGACGCCTCGGCTGGTTGGGATCGTTCGACACGGGTCCTCGTGGGGGACTACGGATTTTGTTCGGGTTGCTGCGTGTACACCACATCCGGTGCTGCGGTCCATCCAGGAGGGGAAGCACAGAGGGCACAGGGGAGAACTGCAGGCACAGAGAACCCCTTCTGCCGTTCTCTCCCTGCCCTCTGTGTCTCTGGGTGGGGGCCGTCGTTACTTGAGGCGGGTGAGAGCCTGGCGGATCAGCTCGGGGGGGGGGAGGTTGCCCTGCTCCTGCACGACCGAGCGGATCGCGCGCTCCGCGTCGGCCTGGAGGACGCCGAGAGCGCCGAGGGCACGCATCGCCTCCTCCATCCCGGGCGCGCGGGCGCCCACCCCGGCGGGGGAGAGGAGGACGTCGTCCAGCTTCCCCGTGAGATCCAGGACAATGCGCTCGGCCGTCTTCTTCCCCACCCCGCTCACCGACACGAGCGCCGCGGAGTTGCGCTCGCGGATGGCGCGCACCACGCTCTGCGCCCCCAGCGCGCCCACCAGCGAGAGGGCCAGCCGCGGCCCCACGCCGTTGGCGCCCAGCAGCTTGGCGAAGACGACGCGCTCCACGTCTTCCAGGAAGCCGTACAGGATCAACGCGTCCTCGCGCACGATCTGGTAGGTGCGCAGGGTGACCGTCTCTCCCAGCTTCGGGAGGCGCTCAAAGACGCTGTTGGGGATGAGGATCTCGTAGCAGACGCCGCCGGGGGTGAACACCTCCACCCGCTCCAGCTCGCGCACCACCAGCTCGCCGCGGACCCGCGCGATCACTTCGCCCCCTGGTCGAACAGGCTCACCTTGAGGTTCATCGGGGTCTTGGCGCCAGGCCCGAAGCCGCGAAAGCAGTGGCAGAGCGCGACCGCCACGCCGTCCGCCGCGTCGTGCGGCTTGGGCGGCGCGGTGAGGCGCAGGAGCCGCTGCACCATGTATCCCACCTGGTCCTTGGTGGCCGCGCCCGTCCCGGCGACGGCGCTCTTGACCTCGGCGGGCGGATACTCGGCCACCTGCACTTCGTGCAGCGCGGCGGCCAGGAGCACCGCGCCGCGCGCGTGGCCCAGGACGACGGAGGTGCGCACGTTCTTGGAATAGAAGACGCCCTCCACCGCCAGCACGACGGGCGAGTGGCGGGCGATCACCTCGGAGAGCCCTTCGTAGATGTCGCGGAGCCGCATGGGGAGCGCGGCCTTGGGGGTGGTGCGGATCACGCCGCACTCCACCAGCGACACGGCGCCGTCGCGGGTGCGGGCGACGACGCCGTAGCCGGTGACCGCGGTACCGGGGTCCACCCCCATCACCAGCGACACCTCCGGCTGCAACGGACGAAGCGGCTGCATGGGCGCGGCCGCTGGGGGTGCCTCAGACCTCGGCGAGGCTGTCGACATCCACGTCGGCGTTGCTGTACACCTTTTGGACGTCGTCCATGTCCTCGATCAGGTCCAGCAGCTTGACCAGCTTGTCCGCGTCCGGCCCTTCCACCCTGACCTCGGTCTTAGGGACCATCGCCAGCTCGGCGTCTTCCCACACGATCCCCTGTTCGCGCAGCGCATCCTGCACGGCGTGGAAGTCGGAGACCTCGGTGAGCACGGTGTAGCCGCCCTCGTCCACCTCCACGTCCATGGCGCCGGCCTCCAGCGCGGCCTCCATCACTTTCTCCTCGTCGTACTTCTCGGAGTCGATGCGGATCTGCCCGCGGCGGTCGAACATCCAGGCCACCGAGCCCGTGGTGCCCAGGTTGCCGCCGTTGCGCGAGAGCCACTTGCGCAGGTCCGCCACCGTACGGTTCGCGTTGTCCGTGAGCGTATCCACCATGATGGCGACGCCCGCGGGGCCGTACGCCTCGTAGGTGACCTCTTCGTACGCCACGCCTTCGAGCTCACCCGTGCCCTTTTTGATGGCCCGGTCGATGTTCTCGTTGGGCATGTTGGCGCCCTTGGCGGTGTCGATGGCCAGGCGCAGGCGCGGGTTACCCGACGGGTCGCCGCCGCCGGCCTTGGCCGCCACGGTGATCTCGCGGATCAGCTTGGTCCAGGCGGCCGCGCGCTTGTTGTCGGTGATCGCCTTCTTGTGCTTGATCTGCTTCCACTTGCTATGCCCGGCCATCGGGCACCTCCACGTACGCTGTAAGGGGACGGATCGCCGCCGAAACGGGAAATATAGCTAGGGGGCCGGAGGATACCAAGCGAGGGAGGTGCTAAGTGCTAAGTCCTACGTGCCAAGTGAAAAGCGCACTCACGAACTGACGCACTCACGCACTGCCGTTCAGGACTCAGCACTTGGCACTTACGACTTTCTACACTGTCGCGGTCTGCGGCAGAAACGCCGCGAATCGCGGATCGCTCTTCACCGGATTGAAGCGGACGATCTCGAACTCGGCGATCCCGTTCTCGAAGTAGGGGTCGTCGCAGATCATCTTGGTGGCCTCCACCTCACTGTCGAGCGTGGTGAGGATGACGCCGCCGGTGCGCGGCTCGCGTGGGCCGGAGAAGATCAGCTTCCCTTCGCGATACAGCCCGTCCAGGTACGCCCTGTGGGCGGCGGTGTGGGCTTCCACTTCGTCGATCGGCTTCACGTAACGGAGGAGGATCAGGATCATGGAACCGGAAGGCCTGGGGATGGGGAGCGCGGCCGTGCCGCGGTCGAAGTGGCGCTTCTCTAGGGCTAGCGCATCGGGCGCTCCGCCGCAACCCGCCGCTACCGCACCCCCGCCGCCGCCAGGACTGCGTGGTGCGCCCGCCCGTTGCTGGCCGCCACGCCGCGCCACGACGGCTCCGGCCCGTTGTAGCGGAAGGGCTTCCCGTCCAGCCCCGTCACCCGGCCACCGGCCTCGCGCACGATCACCTCGGCGCCGCATACATCCCACTCGTGCTTGGGGCCAAAGGAGACGAAGGCGTCGCCCGTCCCATCCGCCACCTTGACCATCTTGTATGCGGTGCTCCCCAGCGGGTGCACCGTGCAGCTCTCCGCGAACCCGCCCAGCTCCCCCCGCCTCAGCTCCGACCGCGAGCAGAGGACGCGCGGCACCCCCTCTCGCTCCGAGACGCGGACGGGCGCACCGTTCAGCCACGCGCCGCCCCCATCGATCGCGTGGTACACCTCGCCGGTGGCGGGATTGCACACCACACCCAGCACCGCGCGATCCCCCTCCACCAGCCCGATGCTGACCGCGAACTCGGGGATCCCGCTCACAAAGGAGTTGGTGCCATCGATCGGGTCCACCACCCAGAGCCGCTCGCGCCCGAGCCGCTCCGGCGAGTCGGCGGTCTCCTCGGAGAGCCACCCGTACTCCGGCCTCGCGCCGATCAGCACCTCGCGAATCACGCGGTCCGCCTCCACGTCGGTGTCGGTGACGGGCTGGTCCGGGTCCTTGTAGCGCACCTCCATCTCCGCGCGGAAGGCGGGGCGGATCACCTCGGCCGCCGCCCGCGCGGCGCGAAGGGCGAGCTCGAGGTCGGACTGCAGGTCGGCGAGCTGCATCAGCTTTCGGTGTGTATAACAGGAACGGGGGGCCTCACGCGGAGACGCGGAGACGCGGAGGAACTGCAACTGCAGGGCTCACACAGAGACACAGACCCACAGAGGAAGAACGGGTTCTCTGTGGCTTGCAGTTCCCTCTGTGCCCGCTGTGTGAGGGTTTTCGCTGTTGTTGTTCTCCGCGTCTCCGCGTGAGCTTTCCCTTGACACAACCAGCCCGCCCCCGGAACCAGGAGGTGCCGGGGGCGGAGTGGTGACGAGGTTCACGATTAACGGTTGGATGTCTCGCGCGAGAGGCGGTACATCTCGGCGGCGCGCTCGGGGTTGCCCTTGCGATCGTAGGCGATGCCCATCGCGTAATAGGCGCGGGTGTTGTCGGGCTGAAGGCGCACGGCCTCCTCCAGAGCCTCGATGGCGGCGTCCGACTCGGCCATCTGGTTGAGCGCCTCGCCCAGGATCAGGTACGCCGTGACCGACGTGCCGTCCAGCTCCACCGCGCGGCGCAGGGCCGTGACGGCGGCGGCGTACACGCCCCGCTTGTAGAGCGCGGTGCCAAGCTGCAGGTGCACATCGAAGGAATCCGGCGCCAGGCGCTGGGCGCGGCGCAGCTCTTTTTCCGCCGCATCGAACTTGCGCTGTGCGGCCAGGGCGGCACCCAGCCCCGTCACCGCCCGCACCAGGTCCGGGCTGACGGCGATCACGGCGCTGTACGCCTCGGCGGCCTCGGCGGCACTGCCGGCGGCGGCCAGCTCGTCCGCACGGTCCAGGCGCGCGAGGAGGGCGTCGTCCACGGGCGCGTCGACCACCGCGGCGCGTGCGGGCGCGCGCCGCGGGCCGCGCGTGGCGCGCGCGGGCCCGGCATCCTGCCCCGTCTCCGGCGGAAGGTCGTCCCCGTCTGTGTCTCTGCTATTCCGGACCATCATCCACCCTGGTTGCGCGGGGGAGCTCCGCCCCTCCACCCTGCTGGTGCTCCGTCTCGTCCAGCACCCACCTCCGGTACGCCTCGGCCACGCCGGTCAGCGGCGTGGCGATCAGCTCCGGCACCTCGTACGGGTGAAGCTCGGCCGCCCGGCCGAAGAGGCGCTCCACGAGTGCGCCGCGCGTCTTCAGCAGCACCTGCACCTCGCCCTCCGCCCTCACCTCCCCCTCCCAGCGGTACACCGACACCACCCCCGGCACCACGCTGGCGCACGCGGCCAGCCGCTCCCCCACCAGCGCCCGCCCGAGCCGCTCCCCCGTGGCCACGTCCGGCGCCGTCATCAGCACCAGTGCCAGTTCCGCGCCGCCGTTCATCGCTGCTACGGTTCCGCCCCCACGGGGAGCGGGCCGTCGTCGCCGGTCAGCTCCGCGAGGGTGGCGCGGGCGTGCGAGATGTGCCGCTGCGCGTGGGGTGACGACGGCGGGCGCGCGAGGAATGCCCGCAGGTGCGCGATCGCCTCGTCCGTCTGCGCCTGCTGGAGCAGGAGGAACGCGAGCCCGTAGTGTGCCCCCGAGGCGTGCGGCTTCAGCTCGAGGACGCGGCGGTACGTCTTCATCGCCTCGTCCGTCATCCCGATGCGGGTGTACGTCACCGCGATCTGCTGAAGGACGTCCGTGTCGTTGGGGCTTTCGCGCAGGGCGAGCCGGAACGAAGTGAGCGCCTCGTGGAACTTCTCGTCCTGGAGGAGGACGGTCCCCTCCTCGTAGTAGTCCGGATCCCGTGCGTCCGAGCCAGGTCGGCCGTGGATGATCTTGTTGAACCAGGACATTCCGGTTTCGATAAGCGTGTGCTCGGGGACCGGACCGAAGCCAGCGTGTGCTCGGGGACCGGACCGAAGCCAGGTGGAGGGTGCCGGGGGCCCCCGCGGAGCCCGTCCGGCAAGGGTCCCAAGTTACCCGCGAAGGGGTGGGGTGCGCAACCGAACCGCTCAGCGCCCCGGCGCCCCCGCGGCCGGGCCGGGCTTCTTCGCCACCACCACTCCTTCCTGCTCCAGGAGCACCTCCGCCCCCCGCCCGCGGAGCTCCTCGGCGGCGCCTTCCGGGGCGGGGTCCAGCACCAGCCGGGTGCCCGGCGCCAGCACGCGCACCGCCTCGGCGAGCGGCGTCTCCGCCCCTCCGGTGAGTGCCACCCCGCGCAGCATCCCGCCGCGCAGGGGGAGCGCCGGGCCGCCGGCCACGCGGCTTACTCCCGGCGCGCCGTCTTCCGGGACGGGATGTGCGGTGAAGGCCACCACCTGGAGCCCCGGCACCAGGGCGGCGATGGCGGGAGCAAGCTCCGCGCCGAGGCCGGCCACCAGCACGGTGCCCCCCGCCCCAGCCAGCCCCAGCAGCGCCGCCAGCCGCACCGCCCCGTCGGGGTCCTGAGCGGCCGCGGGCTCCGGCGCGCCCTCCACGAGGCGCAGGTCGACGGTGCCGCCCTCGATCGGGTACATCTCGCGGCAGTTGGAGCACCCCAGGCTTCCCTGCATCACCCGCCGCTCCTCCAGCCGGTCCGCCAGGAGGATCAGCCCGAACTCGGGGCCGCAGCGCGGGCAGGTGAGGAGGTCGGTGAGGAGGATGTGCATGGTGGGGGCTGGGGCTCGGCCGATCGTGGCCGTTGAAATCGCGGCAACGACCGCGAGAAACCTGCCTGCGCGCGCTCCGGGGAGCCGGATTGGCGCGGGGACCCGGGCAATGCCGCCGCATCACCCGGGGCTGAAGCCCCCGGCTGGAACCACGGGAAGGCGGCTGAAGCCGGCTCGGGAACCGCAGCATTCGAGCGGGTGCCACGCTCCACTTCCTGAGCGGAGCGCTGCTCCGGGCTCTCCTCCGCACCGTCCTGGGGCGCCGAGCGAAGGAGACGGCCTCGGCCGTGAGCACCGCACCATCCACTGTTCTACGCCGGGACTCGGGCCGTTTCCAAGGCACGGACAGCCACGCGGGGCTGCGCCTACGAGGCCTGGGTGCGTGCGGCGCCGATCGAGACAGGGAGAGGGCGGGCGCGATGAATCGCGCCCCTGCCACGGATCTCCTCCCCGAGTCCGCGCAGGCGGACTTTGTGCTGTTGTTGCAGCGAGTTCACTCGCCTCCGTAAGCCCCAGCCCCGAACGTCACCACATCGGGCGTGGTGAGTACTGGGCCCACTGGTTGGGGGTCTCCCAGACGCGGACGTAGGCGAGGTGCTCGCCGTCGGGGCCGAGACGCTCGCGCATCTGCTGGAAGATCCAGCGGGCCTGGTTCTCGGCGCTCGGCTCCAGCTCGGTAAAGGGCGGGAGGTCGTTGATGTTCTCGTGGTCCAGGTGCTCGGCGATGGCGCGGAGGTGGCGCTTGGCCTCCGTGAAGTCGAAGGCCATCCCCCCCTCGCCCACCTCCGCGAAGGCGAGGCCGGCCTCCACGACGTAATGGTGGCCGTGGAGCTTCTCGCACTTGCCGCGGTAGTTGCGCAGGAAGTGGGCGGAGTCGT
>JAUJMI010000047.1 GCA_030446945.1 Longimicrobium sp.
GGATCTCGCCGCGGTCGGTGAACTTGACGGCGTTGCCCAGCAGGCTGAAGAGGATCTGGCGCACCTTGTCCGGGTCCGGGCGGGCGAGAAAGGGCGTGTCGCCCGCGTCCACCACGAAGCCGAGGCCCTTCTGGCGGGCGAGCGGCTCCACCAGGGCCGCGCTCTCGCGGGCAAGGGCGGCAAGGTCCACCCGGGCGGGGTGCACCGTCTCCCACCCGGCCTCCGCGCGCTGGTAGCCGAGCGACTGCTCCACCAGCCGGTCCAGGTGCCCCGCGGCGGCCAGGATGCGGTCCACGTGCCCGCGCGCCTCCTCCGGAATGGGGACGGGGATCCCCTCCTGGAGGAGGTGCGCAAAGGCGACCACGGTCATGAGCGGGGTGCGGAACTCGTGCGAGATGGAGCCCACGAACTCGGTTCGGGCACGGCGCGCGCGCTCCGCCTCGTCACGCACCCGCGCGTCCTCCACGGCCAGCGGCGCGCCAGCTCTTCGGCCAGCTCCACCTCTGCCGGCGCAAAGGGCGGGCTGCCGATGGTGCGCGTGAATACGAGCGCGCCGGTCACGCGGCCGCGCACTGAGAGGGGGACGGCGAGCACCGCGCGCGGCGCGAGCGCCTCCAGGTTGACGCGCTCGCTCTCGGCGGGGGAGAGGCTGCGCAGGAACTGCGGGGTGACCTCAGGGACGTGGAGGGTCTCGCCGGAGCGCATCGCCACCGGGTGATCCGGGTCGTCGAGGCCGGCCGGACCGGGCCCGATCCCCGCGAGCCGCGCCTGCCCGGCCGGGTCGCGATGCACGGCCGCCACGCCGCCGCACGCGGCCCTTGCCCTCCAGCACGTACACGGCACAAATCTCGGCGAACCAGTCCACCGAGAGCCGCCCTAGGCGGTCCAGCATCGCCTCGTACTCCAGCGAGCCGGCGAGCAGGTTCCCCGCCTCCATCAGGAGGCGCAGCGCGCGCACCGGATCGTCGCCGTGCGGGGGCCGGCGGGGTTAGGCGCGGGCCAGCCGCGCCAGGTCCTTGCAACGCTTCAGGGAACTGTAGTGCATCGCGGGCCACCCGTCATGCAGCTCACCCCGCACCCGTCTCCGGGCCTGCCGCGTCCGCACTTCCCGCACCGTCCCCGGCCCCCCTCGACGGTCACGTCTCTGAGTGCCATGGTCTCTCGCGCTCGCGTTCTCGGATCGCTTCGAGACACCGCTCGCGAACGCGGCGACTCCGCGCCGCTTCTCTCGCCACGCGCTGGCGCAACTCGCGGGATTCGCGGATCAGCAGCCGTAGCCGCACCTCGTCGTCGTGTCGCGGGTACATGGCGGATAGGCCCCGCACCGTGTGTGCCCCGCCCGCGACACGTCGGAAGGTCCGCGCCACCCGTGAGCATGCGGAAGCGGAGCCGCTCGCGACCGCATGTGGAAAGTCTCTGCGTGAAGGCTACAAAAAGGGCGGCGAGGGCGCTCCCCATTGGCTGGAATACTGAACCGGCGGTGCCCCGGCGCCCCGTGCCGGGCCCGTTCGCGGCGGTGTGTCAGGATGCGCTACGGATCACCCGTTTGGAGCCGGCCAGCCACCCCCCTTGAAAGTCCACCGGGCTCGCGGGGCCGGGGACCTTCCGGGCGTGCGCTTCCACGTGTCTCCAGATCATGCCCTTGCTCGCCCACCACGCCAGCTCGAAATCGTCGCCGGCGGCGAACTCGTACTCCTCGTCGTACGTTGCGTCGGGGTCGCCGCGGCATAGGGGCGTACCCGGTGGTCCGCGATGAGTGCGCGGGGACCGTCCACACGCTCCCATTGGGCATCGTCACGTGAAGCAAGAGTCCCTGCGTCAGGCTCGGGTCGCTCGTTCTACCCTCAAGCGCAGTTAGAGTAGGGGGGCTCCGGTGGTCTTCACCCTGCGGCGCTCTCCAGGGCATCTACACGTGCACGAAGAGCTTCCAGCTCGCGCCGCAGAGCGTCCATCTGTTTGTCCCTCCTATGCTCCGCGTCCTCGCGCCGGCCCTCTGCCTGAACGCGATGCGTCTCCTGTTCGTTCCGGTGGAATTCTTCCTCTTTGCGGGCGACTTCCGCCGCTTCCCGGGCGATCTCCGCCTGCGCGGCCATACTCACAGCAGACCGTTGCGATTCGGAGTCGATGATCCGCTGTTCTCGGGCAGTGTCCATCCCCGTCTCTCCGCAAGTTTGTGGCGCAACGCAGTCTTCTTACCGGAACAGCAACACTCGCTCCACCGACGATGTAGATCGCCCCGCGTTCGTCCGTTCGCAGATGGAGGATGTGGAGCACAGCGAGCCGTGCCCCCGCGCGCAGCACAGCCGGCGAGTAGGTGCGGCTACCTGCCGTTCGCCAGGAGATGGCGGCGCACGAGATCCGGGAGGGCGCGGATGCTGAACGGCTTCTGGAGGAACCCGTCGGCCCCTGCCCCGCCCCAGTGCACGTCGCGCTCGTCCGCGCAGGAGACGAGGATCACCGGCACTTCGCGCAGACCCTGGTCCATCTTGATCACTTTGCAGGCGTCGCGGCCGTCCAGGTCCGGCATCATCACGTCCAGCAGGATGAGGTCCGGACGCTCCTTGCGGGCGAGCGACACCGCCTCGGCGCCGCCCTGCGCCTGCACCACCGTGAAGCCGGCGTAGCGCAGCATCTCGGCCACGAGCGCGGTGATGGCGGGCTCGTCGTCCGCCACCAGGATGCGGGGGGGGCTGCGCCACGCCTTCGCCGGTCATCCGTGGTGGGCCACGCCGAGCAGGGCGGTGTTCGCCCTGGAGAAGGCCTTCCCCACGGAGAGCCCCTTGTCCGTGATGATGAACTCGCGCAGCGAGTGGTCGTGCATGCGCGCCCGCATCTTGAGGACGACGATCAGGCGCTTCATCTCCCCCTTCTGCTCCGCGTAGCGCAGGTGCACCGCGTTGTCCATGACGGCCGAGAGCTCGGGCATCGGCATGTCGAAGCTCTCCCCCGCCACCCGCTGCAGGTCGTGCATCATGATGGTGGTGACGCCCCGCTCGCGCAGGAGGTTGGCGAGCGCGGTGATGACGAACAGCTCGCGCTCGCGCGGGATGACGGCGTGGCGCAGGTCCTCCAGCCCGTCGATGACCACCCGCTGGATCTTGTGCTCGTCGATGAGCGCCAGGAGCCGCTCGATCTCC
This sequence comes from Longimicrobium sp., assembly GCA_030446945.1. Classification (GTDB taxonomy): domain Bacteria; phylum Gemmatimonadota; class Gemmatimonadetes; order Longimicrobiales; family Longimicrobiaceae; genus Longimicrobium. The sequence goes on from JAUJMI010000047.1 coordinate 3,138, forward strand.
AGGTCCACCAGCAGCTCCGTGGGAGCCTTCCAGTAGATGTGGAGCATACCGTCCTCCACCGCCCGGCGCAGGGGGAACCCAACGCCCTCCCCCTTTTGCACGACGGCCTCGGGCGTCTCGTGGTAGCCGATGAAGAGCCCGGGCTCGCCGGCCGTCACCCCTTTGCAGGAAGGCCAGCCCGGAGATCGTCTTGCCCGAGCCGGGGGTGCCGACCACCAGCGTGGTCGTCTTCCTGTCGGGGCCGCCGCCCAGCATCTCCTCCAGCCCCTCGATCCCCGCCCGCAGCGGCTCGTCCGGGGGCGGCGGGGGAGCGGCGTTCACCACGTGCGTCTCCATGTGCGCCGTGAGCGACTCGACGCGCGGGTAGATGTGGATCCCCTGCGGCGTGATCCGGAAGGTGTGCCACCCGCCGATGTGGTCGACACCCCGCAGTTTGGCCACGGCGAAGAACCTGACCTGCCGCCAGCGCACCTCCTGGCTGTCCATCTCCAGAATGGCGTCCGCGATGGTGAAGGTGGGGTCGGAGGCGATCCCGCCCTCGGGGGGGTGCGCCAGGAGGAGGGTGGTCATTCCCGCCACCCCGGCCTGCGCCTCCATCTCGTGCATGAACTGCTGGTATTCCATGCGCCCCTCCGCGGCTGCCTTGAGGGCGTGGATCCCGTCCAGGATCACCAGCGCGGGTGCGTGGTGCGCAACCAGGCGCCCGACCTCCTCGCGCGCGGCGGCCAGCCCGCCGCGCGCGAGCGCCGGGTAGAGGCTGGCATAGTAGAACGAGCCCGGGACGGAGGTCCGGTCGAAGAAGGCGAAGGAGCGCGCCTGCGAGATCAGCGTCGGTGCGTCTCCACCAGCGCGGTGAGGTAGAGGACCTTGCCGCCCGCGCGGATCAGGTTGGCGCCGATCTGGTGGGCGAGCACGCTCTTCCCGGCGCCGGGCCCGCCCAGCACCACGTGCAGCCCGCCTTCGCGCAGCCCCCCGGCTAGGAGACGGTCCAGCCCGGGCACCCCGGTGGGCACCTGTGTCGTCCTCGCTCTCTGCGGTCCGTCCATTCCGTCTCCTCTCCGGTGAACCGCTCCGCGCGTGCCCTCAGGGCGCGCCGCGCTCCGTCTTCAGCTCCACCTCGAACACGCTCCCCCGCCCCGGCTCGCTACGCGCGCGGATCTCGCCGCCCAGGATGGACACCAGGCGGCGGCTGATCCCCAGCCCGAGTCCCGTGCCCGGCGTGCGCTTCATCCCGGGGCGGTCCGCCTGCCAGAACGGCTCCCAGATGCGCTCCAGCTCCTGCGCCGTCATTCCGCGCCCGGTGTCGCGCACCTCGAAGGTGGCGGAGCCGTCCGCGACGTGCAGCGTCAGGCGCACGGCGCCTCGGGTGGTGAATTTGACCGAGTTGCCCAGCAGGTTGAAGAGCACCTGGCGCAGCTTGTTGGCGTCGGTCGTCACGGTCGCCCCCGCCTCCGGCACCACGACGGCGAACCCCAGCCCCTTCTGGCGCGCCAGCGGCTCGATCAGCGCCGCGGTTTCGCGCGCCAGCGCCGCCAGGTCGGTGGGCTCGGCTCTGACCTCGTCGCGCTCGGCTTCGATGCGCGAGAGGGTGAGGACCTGCTCCACCAGGTGCGTGAGGTGCTCCGAGGCGGCCAGGATGCGCTCCGCGTGCCCCCGCGGCACGTCCGGGACGGGCTGCGGGATCCCGCTCACCAGAAGCTCCGCGTAGGCCAGGATGGCCGTGAGCGGAGTGCGGAACTCGTGCGACATCGCCGCCAGGAACTCGGACTTCACCTCGCTGGCGCGCTGCACCTCGCGGTGGAGGCGCGCGTTCTCCACCGCCAGGGCGGCGCGGTCGGCCAGCTTGCGCGCCAGCCAGAGTGCGTCGGGCGTGTACTTCCCCGCCTCGTCCCATCCCAGGCTGAGCGCGCCCAGGATGCGCTCCCGGATGCGGAGCGGCACCACCAGCAGCGAGCGCGGCGCCACCTCCCGCTCTTCCCCGGCGTCGGCGTCCGCGATCTCGGGGAGGAGCTCGGGGTCGCCCGTGCGCAGCGCCCGCGCCACGGGCGCGCTGACCGCATCCGGATCGAAGGGGCGGCTCGCCAGCACCGCGCGGAGGAGCTCCTCCTTCTCCGGATCCGCGTGCGCGGCGGCCAGGCGCTGCACCCCGCCTTCGTCGCCCACCAGGTAGACGATGCAGGAGTCCGCCACGCGCGGCACGGTGAGCCGGGCCACGCTGGCGAGGGTGGTCTCGTAGTCCAGCGACCCGGCCAGGATCTCCCCCGCCTCGGCCAGGAACGCTTCCCGCTGCCGCGCCGCCTCCGCGTGCCTGCGCGCCGCCTGCTCCTCCAGCAGCGCGTGCGGCCCCCCGGCCATGCGCCGCAGCCCCGCGAGCACCGCCCGCATCTCCGCCAGCAGCGCGTCCGCCTCGGCGCGCGCATCCGCGGGGAGCATCTGCACGCGCCTCTCCAGCAGCTCCACGCGCCGCTCCGCGAGCCCGGCGTCGAAGCTTCCGGTCTCGTTCATCGGTGAAGGGGCGCCATTCGGGTCGTCGGCCATCGGGGCTGGTGGCGAGGGGTCCTCGCGCTACGTCGGCATGAAGCAGGCCCGGGGTGGAACAGCGGAACAGCCCTCGCACCGAGACACGGAGGAACGGAGAGGAAGGGGAGAACAGCGCAACGCTTCTAGTTGTTTACTCCCGCCGTTCCTCTGTGTCTCCGAACGAGACCCTCAGTCGCAGTTCGTGAATCGTGGGTTCAGGTGAACGGGACCGCCGTTTGCGTGGACCCGGGAGCGGCACGAAAGGGGGAACATCCCCCGCCCGCCTCGCATCCCGCCGGATGCCATCCGACTCCCGTTCCCACCTGACCGAGCTGCCGATGGACCAACGATCCCCCCAGGCGCTGACCTGTTACATAAGCGGCGTGCACAGCGGCCCGAATCCATCACCGGGGCTGGGCGTAGCGCGCTCGCTGCGGCAGGCCTTTCCGCACGCCCGGCTGGTCGCGGTGGACTACAGCGTGGAAAGCTCCGGTCTTCACAGCGAAGTGTTCGACGAGGTGTGGGTGCAGAGGCCGTGGAAGGAGATGCGGCTCTCCGTCTACCAGGACGCCATCCAGGCGGTGCTGGACGGCGGCGCGCTCTGGTTTCCGGGGCAGGACCTGGAGGTGGAGTGGATGGCCGGCGCACTTGCCGACCCCGCCCGTGCCATGCTCCCCGGCCTCCCTGCCCTGGAGCGGGTGGCCAAGCCCGCGATCTTCGCCGCGGAGGGGCTCCCCGTCTCGGTGCCGGAGTGGATCGGCGCGAACCGCTCGGACTGGGACCTGCACGCCTTCTGCCGAGAGCACGGCTGGCGGGTGTGGCTCAAAGGGCCCAACTACGAGGCGATGCGGGTGCGCGACTGGCCCTCCTTCCGCTACGGGCGCGACTTCCTCAGCGAGCTGTGGGGGACGGAGCAGCTCTTCGTGCAGCGCCACGTGGTGGGCGCCGAGGAGTCGGTGGCGTTCTGCGCCTACCGGGGGGAGATGCTGGACTGCGTGCACATGACCAAGCACACGCAGACGGTGGAGGGGAAAACGTGGGCGGGGGCGGTGAACGAGGTGGAGCCCGCCTTCGCCGAGGCGCTGCGCGCGCGAATCGCGGAGCTGAACTGGACGGGGGGCGGGGAGCTGGAGTACGTCCGCGCCCTCGACGGCACGCTGCACCTGATCGACTGGAACCCGCGCTTCCCCGCCTGGATCCACGCGGCGTCGTTCGCGGGGCACAACCTCCCCGCCCTGCTGGTGGAGGCGGCCGGGATGGGGAGGCCCGAGCCGTGCTCGTACCAGACGAACCAGTTCACCCGCATCGTGCTGGAGGTTCCCGTCCGCGGCACGCACCCGCTGCCGGCGGTGCGGCAGGCGAACGACCACTCCGGCGTCGGCTCCAAGCACCCCTCGGGGATGACGGAGCTTTCGCGCCGCCTGCGGGAGAACCGCCCGCGCGGGGACGAGCCCGTACGCCCCGGCCCCGTGGTGGTGCCCGCGATGGAGCGCGACCTGGAGGAGGTGGCGGGGAACGGCGCCTCCACCCCGCGGCGCATGTTCCTTCCGCGCACCTCGCGCGAGCGCTTCGCGCGGGTGGAGGCGGTGCTCGCCGCGCAGCCCGCGAGCGCGGTGGAGGTGGGGTTCGGCTACAGCGTGAAGACCAACCCGCATCCCACCCTGCTGGCGCTGGCGGACCAGGCCGGGATGTTCGCGGAGGTGATCAGCTCGGCGGAGATGCGCCGCGCGCTGGAGTTCGGCTTCCCGCCCGAGCGCATCATCATGAACGGCCCCGCGTCGCAATGGCCGGAGGGCCCGGGCGCGGACGGCCCCCTGATGGCGGCGTTCGCGGACTCGCCGCAGGCGTTCGAGCGCTGGATGTGCCACGGGCCGCCGGAGGCGCGCTACCTGGGGATCCGGCTGCGCCCGGTGACGTTTGAGTCGCGCTTCGGCAGCGGGCTGGGGAGCGTCGAGCGCTTCGCCCACATCGTGAAGCTGCTCAGGGCCATGCCGCAGGAGCAGGAGATGGGGCTGCACTTCCACTTCGCCAGCGACGTGCTGGGGCCGGCGCGCTGGAGGGAGGTGTTCGAGGGGGTGGTGCACTGGGCATCGGCCATCGAGCAGAGCGTTGGGCGCGGGGTGCGCTGCCTGGACATGGGCGGCGGCTACTTCCCCGACGACTTCGATCGCGAGCTCCTCCCCCGCATCGGCGCCATGACCTCCGCCGCGTCGGTGATGCTGCCGGAGCTGGAGCGCTTCTTCTTGGAGCCGGGGAAGGCGATGGCGCAGCCCTCCATGGCGCTCGCCACCACCGTGCTGGAGGTGCGGCGCGGGAGCGACGGCACCGTCGAGGCCGTGGTCGACGCCGCCATCTCCGACTTGCCCATGGCGCCGTTTTACCCGCACCGGGTCTACCGGCGCAGGCGGCAGGGGGAGTGGGAGGGGGTCGGCGGCGGCTCCGACCGGCTGGTGGGGCGGATCTGCATGGAGACCGACATCCTGGCGAGCGACCTGAAGCTCCCCGAGGAGCTCAGGGCGGGCGACCGGCTGGTGATCGGCGACGCGGGCGCGTACGACGCCAGCATGGCTTACAACTTCGGACGGGGGTTGCTGGAAGATGCGTGCTGCTGAGCCGACCGTGGAGTCGGCCCCCTGGGCCGAGTTCGTCCCCTCCGTACTCTCCGACCACGGAACCGAGTGCTGCACCACGGCGCGCGCCTGGTACACGGCGATGGACCGCTCCATGTGGCGCGGCGAGGGCGGCCCCGCCTGGATCTCGCGCAAGTTCCCCTGGGGCCCCAACAAGTGGCCGCTCTTCTGGTGCGAGGCGATGGAGGCGGAGGAGCTGGACTGCGGCGCGCACCAGGCGCTGAGCATGGAGGCGTTCCGGGCGCGCGGCATCCGCGTGGTGCCGGTGCAGCTCGTGCAGCGCCAGGAGGTGCACCACCTTCCGCACTGGCACGGCCGCTGGGGCGACGCCAGCGCTTCGCCGGCCTGGGCGCGCGAGGGGGTGGCCTATCACGAGGCGTGCGCCACCATCCAGGACGGCCGCGCGGAGGTATGGGACGCGACGGTGGCGGCCTGGCTCTCGCCTCGCCACCTGGAGGGGGTGCGCAGCATCGCCGCGGTGCGCATCGGCGGGCCCGCCGTGTCGGACGACACGGTGGATTGGCGGGGGGTACGGCTGCGGCTGGGCGCGTGGGCGTCGCTGGAGGCGGGAGGGTGAAAACCGGCGGCGGTGGCGGTTGAAACCGCTGCAACAACGGCCGGAAGCCTGCCTTCGCAGGCTCGGGGGTGCGGGGTTGGGTGCGGCGGGCACGGAGCCGCATCGCCGGGGGCTGAAGCCCCCGGCTGGAACCACGGGAAGGCGGCTGAAGCCGGCTCGAGTACCGCTCCGTTGGCCAATGTCGCTTCCCGAGCGAAGCGCTGCTCCGGCCTCTCCACGCTCCACCGACGGGCGCGGAGCGAAGGAGACGAGCTCTGCCGCGAAGCACCGCCCCACCCGATGTTCGGCGTCGAAGTGGCCGGCTCCTCCACCGCGGGAGCGGGCTGCCGTGCAGAACCGGGGGCACGGGCAGCCACATGGGGCTGCCCCTGATATGGAAGGGCTTCTGTCAAGGGGCGCGATGGCATGTGCGCGCCGCCCTGGTATGCTGGGCGGACGCCCCCGAGGCCGAAACGACGATGAATCCGCCTGATATGCGCCGGTTAGGTCTCTCGACCCAGAGCGGGGAAGAATTCGGATTCGTCTGGAGCTTGCCGCGTTCTACGTAGCGCGGGGTTCGGCATGCCTTACCCGCATAGGGGCGACGGGCGTTCTCCTGTCGTGCCTCGGGGGTCGTCCTCCCCGTCCTACAGCTTCGTGTATCCGTCAGGCGGCCGTGCGCAGAGGCTCGCCGATTGATTCCTTCCGGACCTGCTGCTGTGCTTCGGCGTTCAGATCGACTTCGCGCATCACGGCCCAGATGAAGCCGACCAGTTCCCGGGCCACCGCTACCACCGCGATGTTACTCCCGCGGCGAGCCGAGATCCGCTTCCACACCTTGTGGAGCCGGTGCTGGGCTTTCCACGAGTGTGCCACGAGCGACGCGGAGGCCCCCTGCTGCCGCCGTTTCAGCGCCGCCCCGACCGTGGGTACTCGGCAGTAGCTCCAGGCCGCCTGGACCAGCACGTGCCGGCAGTGGCTGTTCCCCGCTTTCGTGATGCTGCCCCGCCGGTGCCGCTCCCCCGAGGAGTCCTCACGCGGGATCAGGCCCAGGTAGCTCATCAGCGCCTCGGGCTTGCCAAAGCGGCGGAAATCCCCGATCTCGCTCGCCAGCACCATCGCCGCGTGCGTGTCGAGCCCGCGGAAGCACTTCAGCGCCGCCACTCGCTCCTGGTAGTACGGCTTAAGCGCCTGATCCTCGATCCACCGGTCCAGCTCGTCGCGCCGGCCGATCTTGTACTCCAGCAGCCCGATGTACTCCGAGAGCACCAGGTGGTCCTCCGCCGGGAGGGCGCCCGGGCACAGAAGCGCGCGCAGCCACTCCCAGTGCCGCTTCGTCCAGTTATGCTTCCCCTCGCGGTATACCAGGCCGCGGCGGGCCAGGAACTTCAGGATACTGTGCCGCGTCTGCAGGATCTCCTTCTGGAATCGCGCGCGGCAGCGGACCACGTCGCGCACCCGCTCCTCCGCCTCGCTCGGCACCCGCACCGGGACCAGCTGCCCCGCACGGTAGAGCCGGCCCAGCTCGCTCGCGTCGTACCGATCGTGCTTGCGATGCTTCCCGGGGCGCTGCGGAATGAGCGACGGCGCGATCACTTCGCAGGCGTATCCCCACTCCCTCATCGCCCGCTCGATCACGAACCCCGCTCCGCTCGCCTCGTAGCAGGCGCGGATCTCACCCTGCTCCGCCTGGCGCGCCAGGAAGCGCCGCAGCTTCACGGGGTCGTTGGGCAGGCGCGTGACCTCCTTGGGCTTCTCCGCAGCACCCACGTACACCGCGATCGTGATGGAGTCCTTGTGTACATCCATCCCAAGCCAGATTATCTCACGCATAGGGCTGGTCTCCTGTCCGAATGCGGCCTCAGCCGCATGTGGCTCTGATGCTCCTGCGTTCACACGAGGATCATTAATCCACGCGAAACCAGGGGGCCAGCCCTTCCATACATTCTACGACAGGTCCGCCGGCGCGAGCGTGCGAAGGCGGAATTATTGTGTTGTTGCTGCGAGTGGCCCTGTTTCCATCGTTGGCTCGGGTTGTGCTAAGTACCTGCCGTAAACGTCCGTAGTTGCCTCCGGAATCCCCTGCCCCGGGGCGGCGCGGCGCCGTTCTCCGTGAGAATGCAAGGGTTCACCGCGGCTCCCCACCACGACGTCCTCGCCCTCGTCCTGCAGGTCGCGCTGCTGCTGCTGGTGGCGCGCGCGCTGGGCGAGGTGGCGCAGCGCTTCCGCCAGCCGGCGGTGGTGGGGGAGATCCGCGCCGGGATCATCCTGGGGCCGTCGTTGCTCAGCGGCTTCTTCCCCGTGCTCGGGAATTGGATCGTCCCGCACACCCAGGTGCAGGGGTATCTGCTGGAGGTGGTGAGCCTTTTCGGCGCCATGTTCCTCCTGCTGATCACCGGCCTGGAGACCGATCTGCAGCTCATCCGGCGGCAGGCGCGCACGGCGCTGGGGGCGTCGTTCGGCGGGATCGTGGTGCCGTTCGCCACCGGATACGTGCTGGGGCTCTACATTCCCCAGGACCTGCTGGCGCGGCCCGACCGCCCCATCGTCTTCGCGCTGTTTCTCGCCACGGCCATGTCCATCTCCGCGATCCCGGTGATCGCAAAGGTGCTGATGGACCTCAACCTCATGCGGCGCGACGTGGGGCAGGCCATCATCGCCGCGGGGATGACGGACGACGCGATCGGCTGGATGCTGCTCTCGGTGGTGCTGGGGCTGGCGGGGGGGGAGGCGACCAACATGGGGACGGTGGGGCTGGCGGTCGGCAAGGTGCTGGGGTTCATGGCGATCAGCTTCACCGTGGGGCGCTGGATCGTGCGCCACACCCTCAACTACGTGCAGGACCACGCGATCAGCCACCACCGCATCCTGTCTCTGGTGGTGATCTTCACCTTCGCGTGGGGCGCGCTGTCGATGGCGCTGGGGCTGGAGGCGATGCTCGGCGCCTTTGTGATGGGGATCCTCTTCGGGGGGATGCCGCGCCTCCCCAGCCGCGTGTTCCACAGCGTGGAGACGATGGCGATGGCGGTGTTCGCGCCCATCTTCTTCGCGGTGGCGGGGCTAAAGGTGAACGTGCGCAGCCTGGCCGAGCCGCGGCTGATCGGCATCGCGCTGCTGGTGATCGCGGTCGCCTGCTTCGGCAAGGTGGTGGGCGGGTACGCCGGAGCGCGCTTCCTGGGGGGGCGCGACCACTGGACCGCGCTCAGCTTCGGCGTGGGGATGAACGCGCGCGGGGCCATGGAGATCATCATCGCCAGCATCGGCCTCTCCATGGGGCTGCTGACGCAGGAGATGTTCTCCATCATCGTGGTGATGGCCATCAGCACCTCCGTGCTTGCCCCGCCCGCGCTGCGCTGGACGCTGAGCCGCGTGCGCATCGGCCAGCAGGAGATGGAGCGGCTGAAGCGCGAGGAGCTGGCGGAGGACAGCCTGATCGCGGGGGTGAAGCGCGTGCTGGTGCCGGTGCGCTGCCGCACCTCGGAGCGCCGCTCGCTCTTCCGCCTGGAGGCCGAGCTGATCCAGCAGATGCGCGAGCGGAACGCGGTGGCGGTCACCCTGTTCACGGTGGTGGAGGAGTGCGACCGGGCGGGGAGCGAGGAGTTCCTGGCGCGCGTGTCCGAGTCGTTCCCCGGCACGGAGCTCACGCGCAAGGTGGTGGAGGGGAAGGACATCGCCAAGGCGATCCTGGCCGAGGCGGAGAACGACTACGACCTGATCCTCCTGGGCGCCCCCGCCTCGTCGGACGGCAGGGAGGAGCTCTTCGACCCCATGGTGGACTACCTGCTGCGCATGGCCCCATGCCCCACCATGGTGGTGAAGGGGCGGCTGGGCGAGCAGAACTGGCCGCCCTGCCGCATCCTCCTCCCCACCAACGGCTCCGCGGCCTCGCGCGCCGCCGCCGACGTGGCCTTCGCGCTGGCGCTGGGCGACGGGCGCGAGGTGATGGTGCTGAACGTGGTGGAGGCGCGCGAGGGGGGGCGCAGGCTGGACCTGGGCGGCGAGGAGATGCGCCGGCAGATGGAGGCTGCACGCGCCATCGTGGACCAGCTCTGCATCATGGGCGAGGCGCTGGGCGTGCGCACGCAGACGGAGGTGCGCGCCGGCGCCAACCCGGAGGCCGTCATCCTGGAGCTGGCGCGCGACGGCATCGACCTGGTGGTGCTGGGCACCGACCTGCGCCCCGCGTCCGACCGCCTCTTCCTGGGGCCGCGCGTGGAGCGGGTGCTGAACAATGCGGCGTGCCCCGTGGTGGTGATGAACGCGTCGTAAGGAGGCCTCTCTCCGCGGCGCACCCCCATCCCCCAAAACTGCCTGGGGGAGGGGGGGTGCTCGTATGGGTGCGGTTCGGAATTCGCGCCGAGCGTTATATATTAAATTAGGAAGGGGACGCCGCCCCGCGCGTTCCGAACCCCGCACCCTCCAGGTCCATGGACGTACTCTCGCGCAACAACGTCACGGTATCCGGGCGCGGCACGCAGCCGATGGTGTTCGCGCACGGCTTCGGGTGCGACCAGAACATGTGGCGCTACGTGACGCCCGCCTTCGAGGACGACTATCGCATCGTCCTCTTCGACTACGTGGGCTCGGGCAAGAGCGACCTGGCTTCCTACGACGCGGAGCGCTACTCCACGCTCGACGGCTACGCGCAGGACGTGCTCGACGTCTGCCGGGCGCTCGACCTGCGCGATGTGGTGCTGGTGGGGCACTCGGTGAGCAGCATGGTGGGGGTGCTGGCGGCCAACCGTGAGCCGGAGCGCTTCAGCCGG
>JAUJMI010000377.1 GCA_030446945.1 Longimicrobium sp.
GCCACGCCCTCGCCCTCGCCCGCGGCCTTCGCCGGGGGCGGGTACGGATGCCGGGGGACCCGCGTCGCCGCGCTTGCCGCGCTCGCCGGGGCTCGCGGTGGGCGAGCGGCTGGGTGCGGGCTCCCCCTGGCCGGAGCGCACCGCGGCCGCCTCGCCGGGAAGCTCGCGCAGGGCGTCGGGGCCGCGGCTCATGGCGGCCTTCACCTGCGCCAGCGCGCGCTCGCTCGCCTCGCCGGCGCGCACCAGCTGGCTGAGCACGGCGATGGCCATCGCCCGCTGCGGCGCGGGAGCCTGCGCGGAGAGCGTGTTCAGCACCTCCGGCGTGACGCCGGCCTCCAGCGCGTCGGCCCCCATCGACAGGTCCGCGGGGGCGACGCCGCGCGCGCCCATCGCCTGCCGCGCGCGTCCCAGCATCTCCAGGCGATGCTCTACGGCGCCCGCGATGCGCGGCTCGGGGATCCCCTTGGCGCGACCCTCGGCGACCTTGCTGTCCAGCAGCGCCACCGGGATCTGCATCTCGGCGGCGCGGCGGCGGGCCGCTTCGATCCTCTGCTCCGGCCCCGGCTGCGCCACGGCCCCCGCGGGGGCGAGGAGCGTCAGCAGCAGCGTGGCGAGGAAAACCTGTTTCATCTCGCTAACGACTCCAAGAGCTTGAGTACGACCTGAATAGCCGTAACACGGGTCAGACGACCTACGTGCGTGCTACGTCACAACGGACGCAGCTTCCATCAACCCACCACCAGGACGGCCGAGCTCCCCCCCATCCCGTCGTCCACCAGGGGCAGCCCCGGCGGCACCAGAAAGGTCCCGTCCGCCCTGCGGAAGCCGTAGTGATGCACCCCGCGGGGGATGCGCACGGTGACGGTCCAGAACTCCCCGTCGGCGGCCATGGGCACGGGCTGCCAGCGGGAGAAGTCGCCGAGCACGGCGGGAGCGAGCGTGTCGCCCTGCGCGCGAGGGAGGCGGAAGGTGACGCCGTCGCCCGCCACCACCGGGAGCGGCGCGCCGGGCCGGGCAGAGGCGGGACGCCGGCCGAAGCCGCGCCGCACGCTCACGCTCCAGCTTCGGCGCGGGATACTGCTGTAGAGCGGGTCCGACGGCTCCTGGCGAAAGGCGCCCGACAGCTCCATGCGCCCTCCCAGCCGGAGGCTGGCACCGACGCCCGCCGCGGTGGCGGGCTTGACGTAGTCCGGGTCCAGCCACGCGCCCGCGTACGCCCACGCACCGCCCCACTCCCGCTCCACCTGCGCCGCGCCCCCGGCGTAGGGAAGCCGCCGCCCCTCGCCGTGCAGGTAGCGCGCGCCCGCCGAGAGCTCCACACCCTTGGACGGAGTCCACGCCACCCCCGCGTTGGTGTCCACGAAGCCGCGGCGCTCGCTGTAAAGCCCCGAGAAGCCGTCGGCCACGCCCACGAACCCGGTGGAAAGCTGGGCGCGAAGCGGCCCGCGCTGCACGATGGCGGTGGGAAGCACCACCAGGGTGCCGCCGCCGCCGGTGGGGGCCACGTCCGCATCCACGTAGCCGTACGCGTGCCCGGCTACGGAAGCGCCCAGCGTGAGACCCCGGCGCTGCGAGACGCTCAGGAACCCCCCCAGCCCCGTGGCCGCCCATCCGGGGCCCGTGCCGTCCAGCGGGGCGCCGGCGGAGGCGTACAGCCATCGCCGCGGCGTGTCGTAGCGCAACGCCAGCGAGGCCGAGGTGCTGCTCACCCGGGCCGCGACCGGATCGTACGCGGCGCGCCCCACCATCGCCTCGGCACTCCACCCCTGAGCCGCGAGCGGGGTGGCGAGCACGCAGGCCGCGAGGGCCGGCAGTGCCCGTCTCAAGAGCTCTGGACGACCGGCGGGAGGGAGATCCGGCTGTTCGTGCCGCCGAAGGAGTCGTCCACCTGCGGCGCGTGCGGATCCGCGACCCAGCGCTGTCCATCCACCACGAAGGCGTAGTCGTGCACGCCGGGGTGCAGCGGCACCATGGCGGACCACTCGCCGGGCTTGGTCTGGCGGAGCTGCACTGCGGGCTGCCACCCGGTGAAGGTGCCGGCGAGCGCCACCTGCCGCGCCCCGTCCGCCTCCAGCCGGAACTGCACGTACACCGGCGGCGCGGCGGCGGCGAGCGCGGCGGGCGCCTGCTCCACCCCCGGCGCGTCGGTGGCGGGGAGGATGGCGACGGCGGTGGCGGCTGCGAGCGCCCCCGCCAGCCCGTACGCGGGGCGGAAGACGAGGCGCACCGGTCGCGGCTGCCAGAGCCACCCCAGCGCGCGCCCCACGAGTCCCGGCCGGCGCGGCGCTTGCGCCGGGAGCGCCGCCATCACACGCCCGGCCAGCTCCGGCGCGGCGACCGCGCGCAGGTGCTGCGATGCCGCGGCCAGGAGGCGCTCCATCTCGGCGAGACGGGCGCGTTCGGCGGGCGATAGGTCCTCGGCGGGGATGTCGCCGTCGAGGCAGGCGTGGATGCGATTGCTCATGGGGGATGCTCTCGTGCTTGGCGGGACCGGACCTTCGCCGGATAGACGCGCTCCGTGCCCCATCGGTCACTTCGGATCTCGCGGGAGACCCTCTTCAATGCGTACCCGACATCGCGCTCCGGGTTCACGGACGCGTGCATGCATGCATCGGGCCCAACGCATCCGGCTGCTCCCGTTCATGGTATCAGCTGCTACCGTACCAGATGGGTTGACGCGAGGGGAGGTTTGGCGCATAGTTAGGTGGAGCACGGCGGCCCATCCGTCGTGCCTGCGCGGCCGCCCGGCCGGGCACCTCCGACAACGGCAAACCCGTTCGAAAGACGGGGACGCAAAGCTTCGAGGCTAACGCGGGCCCACCCGCCACGCCAGTCGAGCTGCCGAAGAGGAAGCGACTCCCATGTGGTCTCCCCGTCTCCGCACCCGTGCGGCCGCTCTGGCCGTCCTTTCTCTCGTCGCATTCCCGCGCCTCGCGAGCGCCGCGGACCCCGCGCCCAACGGCCTGTTCAACCGGCCGTTCTACATCGGCGCGTACCTCGGGGAGGCGGACAGCCGCACCGAGCAGGTGGAGCAGGGGATCGGGCGGTTCGCGCAGATGGTGGGGAAGCGCCCGGCGCTGGTGAAGACCTTCCACGACCTGGACGTCGACTTCTCCGGCCGCGGGTGGGCGGGGCAGCTGGTGCGCCGCACCTCGGCCGCGGGCTCCACGCCGTACCTGGCGCTCGACCTGCGCTACGCCGGCGCGCCGCGGCACGGGCTGCTGGACGCCATCAACTCGGGCGGCGCGGATGCGCGGCTGGTGCGGATGGCGCGCGGGCTGGCGGGGGTGCGCGGCACGGTGATGGTGTCGCCGGGGTGGGAGATGAACGGGCGCTGGAACTTCGCCTGGCAGGGCGTCTACAACGGCAACCAGGCCGCGCCGGCCAAGTACGCCGCCGCCTTCCGCCGCATGGTGACGATCTTCCGCCGCGAGGGCGCGCGCAACGTGAAGTGGGTGTTCAGCCCCAACGTGGGGAACCCGCTGGCGCTGGGGTCGGTCGGTCCGTCGCACTGGAACTGGTATGGCCACTACTACCCAGGCGACGCGTACGTGGACTACCTGGGGCCGCACGGCTACAACGGCCCCAGCGTGTGGGGCGGCGCCTACCAGACGTTCGCCACGGTGTTCGAGGGCCGCGACTCGGACAACATCCTCACGGACCTGGAGCGCCGCTTCCCCCTCAAGCCGATCATCATCGGCGAGTTCGCGTCGCAGGAGGCGCGGGGGCACGACAAGGGCGCGTGGATCAGGGAGGCGTTCGCCACGCTGCGCCGTCATCCGAACGTGGTGGGGGCCATCTGGTTCCACACCCGCAAGGAGGCCGATTGGCGGATCGACTCCAGCCGCTCCTCGCTGGACGCCTTCCGCACCGTGATGCGCGACCCCAACGTCCGCGATTCCTTTCGGTGATCGGTTGGCGATCCAATAGGAACGGCCCCGGCGTGAGATGCCGGGGCCGTTTTTTT
>JAUJMI010000378.1 GCA_030446945.1 Longimicrobium sp.
GCCGGAGAGCGGGGCCGGCGCCGCGGCACTCGTGCGCCAGGCGCGCGCCGAGGCGAACGTGCTGGCGGGCCGCGGCGCCATCGACGCGGCGGCGGAGCGGCTGGCGCGCGCGGCCGCCCTGGCCTCGCAGTTCGATCCGACGGCCGCGGCGGGGCTGGAAGTGTCGCGTGCCGGAGTGCTGGCGCGGGCGCGGCGCGGCGCGGAGGCGCGGGAAGCGCTGCGTGTTGCCGCGGCCGATGCGCGGGTGGAGACCGCCACGCGGATGAGTGCCGCGGCCACGCTGGGGCGCCTGGTGGATGGCCGCACGGCCGATGAAGAGCTGGCCCGCGCCGACGCCTACGAGGCCGGCGGGCGGCCGGGGCTGGCCGCGAAGGCGCTCCGGGCGGCGCTGAAGGCCGGCGCGCAGGACGATCCGCTCCTTCGCCTGCGCACGGGGCGGCTCCTGCTGGAAGCGGGGGATGCCGCCCCCGCCCGCGCCGCGCTTGCGGACGCCGCGGCGCGCGTGGGTCCGGAGCACGCCGCGGACGCGGAGCTCCTGGCCGCCCGCGCCCTGCTGCGCGCCGGCAAGAGCGCCGACGGGATCGCCGCGCTCAAGCAGGTCGCGGAGCGCTTCCCCGGTACGGCGGCGGCGGCGGGGGCGTGGTTCTACCTGGGCGACGTATCGAGCACGCGCGAGCTGGCCATCGCCAACTACCGTCGCGGCGCGGCGGTGCGGGTGGGGCCGTACGCGCGCGATGCGCTCTTCCGCGCGGGCGACCGCGCGCTCCGCAACCGCGACCCCGCGCTGGCCGCCGCCCTCTGGGAGGAGTACGCCACGCGCTACCCCACGGGCTCGGAGACGTCGCAGGTGGCGTACGCCGCGGGGGTGTACCACGAGCGCGCCGGCCGCCGCGACCGGGCCGCGGCGCTGTACCGCGTCGCCCTCTCGGCCGACCCGGTGTCGTACCACGCGGTTCGCGCCGCCGACCGGCTGGGGACGGACGTGCTGGCCGACGCCCTGCGCGATCCGGTTCCCTGGACGGGACTCGCTTCCGACCCCGCCGAGGCCGCCACGGCGCTCCGCCGGCTGGACGAGCTGGAGCGCGCGGGGCTGGACGGGCCATGGCAGGAGGAGCTCGCCGCCCAACTCCGCCGGCTGGAGCGCCGCCCGACCGCCACGCTGCTGGTGGCTGAAGGGGTGCGCGACCGGGGGCACACGGTGCATGGCATCCGCATCGGGCGGAGGCTGCTGGAGGAGCGCGGCGGGCGCTGGGACGCGCGGCTCCTGCGCGTGGTCTTCCCCTTCCCGTACCGCGCCGCGATGACGGACGCCGCCGAGCGCGCCAAGGTGGACCCGTACCTGCTGGCCGCGGTGGTGCGCCAGGAATCGTCCTTCGATCCGCGCGCGCGCTCGCGAGTCGGCGCCACCGGGCTGGGGCAGATCATGCCGGTGACGGGGAAGTGGCTCGCTGCATCGGCGGGGGTGAAGGAGTTCGAGGAGCGGCTGCTGACCGTCCCCGAGATCAACGCGCGGATGGCGGCCACCTACCTCCGCGACCAGCTTCGCCACTATCGCGGGAAGCGCGACCTGGCGCTCGCCGCGTACAACGCCGGGCCGCGCAACGCGGACCGCTGGAAGAGCGAACTGGGGTACGGGCGCGACGTGGACGCGTTCCGCGATCGGATTCCCTTCCCGGAGACGCGCGAGTACGTGAAGGTGGTGCTTCGCAACGCCGCCGTGTACCGCAGGCTGTACGGCGGCGAGCGGGATCCGGGGCTCGTGTCGGGCGACTAAACAGCCGTCTCGCGGATCTATCCCGCGCGAAGCGGGGTAAAGTGTTGCCAGGAACCGCTGTGCGCAGTAGAATTGTAGGCGGCGCGCGCCGTCCGCGCTGATTCCTTCCCCGTTCGTCCCCCGCAAGCCCATGCAATCCCGATCCGTTCTCGCGGCGCTGGCCTTTGCCGGCACGCTCGGCATGCTCGTCCCCGCGGCGGGTGAAGCTCAGACGCTGCGTGGCTCCCCGTCCAGCGTGGAGCGGATGTACAGGCAGGCGCGCAGCCATGCGCTCCCCTTCTACCGCACTCCGGGCGGCGTGCAGGCTGCCGCGGCGGAGGGGGAGCTGGTGCGCCTCAGCGGGAACTCGAACTACCGCGTCGCCGGCGTCACCTACCCGTACGCGCTCGCCACCACGCGCACCTTTGTGCAGCGGCTGGCGGAGCAGTACCGCGACGTGTGCGGCGAGAAGCTGGTGGTCACCAGCGCGATGCGGCCGTCGTCGTTCCGCCTCTTCAACTCGGTGGACAAGTCGGTGCACCCTGCGGGGATGGCGGTGGACATCCGCATCCCGGCGCGCACGCGCTGCCGGACGTGGCTGCGGCAGCGGCTCCTCCACCTCGAGTCGCGGGGCGTGGCGGAGGCGACCGAGGAGCGCCGTCCCCCGCACTTCCACGTCGCCGTCTTCCCGGGTCCGTACCGGCGCTACATCGGCGCTGGCGGCGGCGAGTCGAAGCCCGCGGCGCGCAAGCACGAGGCACGGACGGAGCGCCCCGCTCCCCGGTCCACCTACCGCGTGCGCAGCGGTGACTCGCTCTGGTCGATCGCCCGGCGCCACGGCACGAGCGTGGAGCGCCTCCGCGCCGCCAACAACCTTACCGGCACGCGCGTGAAGCCCGGCCAGACGCTCGCCATCCCCGCCCGCTGAACCATCCTGGGTTCGGAAGCACAAACGCCGCGCGACGGAATCCCGTCGCGCGGCGTTGTGTATTCGAGGCGGGTGGCCGGCACCTCCCGTCCTCTTGTGCAGCCCTCTCGGCTCGCACAGTAGATCCTTCGCTCCGCGCCAAAGGCCGGAGCAAAAGAGAGGACGGCGAAGCGCTTCGCTCGGGATGACAAAATGTCAGAAATGACAAAAAGGGGTTGGCCCGTGTTCCCTTGCTTGCTGTCCCCTGTCTGTCCCCTGTCCCGTTCCCCGTTCCCCATTCCCCCATTCCCCCATTCCCCTCAGTAGTACGGATTCGCCCCCGCCGTATGATCCGTGATGTCCACGATCTCGCGGATCTCCGGGACCTCTTCGCGCACCATGCGCTCGACGCCCTGGCGGAGGGTGGCGGCGGAGGCGGCGCATCCCTGGCAGCCGCCGCTCATCCGCACGTACAGCGTGTCGTCGGCGAGGTCGACCATCTCCACCGCGCCGCCGTGTGAGGCGATGCGCGGGTTTATCGACTCCGCGAGGACGCGCTGCACGCGCTCGGCCAGGGGGCTGTCCGCCCAGTCGCTGGAATCCGAGACCACCGGCGCGGGGCGGCGCTTCGACTCCGGCGTCTCCACCGTGAAGCCGGCCTCGTCGCTCCACCGGATGGTGGCGCCGCCCAGCAGGGTGGAGGTGTCCAGGTTCAGGAGGACGCGGATGCCGTCCAGGTTGATGGCGATCTCGGTGCGCTCCTTGTCTTCGCGCTCGACGAGGGTGATCTCGTACGGGCGATCCAGCGGGCTACGCGGGGCCTCCGCGCCTCGGGCGAGGGCGAGGGCGATGCGGAGCGCGGGATCGCGCACCACTTCGGCATCGACGAGGGACTGGACCTTGGCGCGCGCGTTATCCGTCAACTGAATCATCAGTGCTTCCTCAGCGGGGCGGGATCGGTCACGGGTGGATACCCCCCGCGCAGGTCCCGGTTCGATTGCGCCCCAAGGTAGCGGCTGGCGTGTGCTAAGTCGAATGCGTGTCCGGAGCGGAGATCCCCTTTGCCTCACGCGGAGGCGCGGAGACGCGGAGAAAACAAGGGCGAAAAGCATCACACGGAGGTCACAGAGGGAACTGCCACCACCCCTGGCCCCCACCCGCGCGTGCTCCGCAGGGGACCCGGGGAGCGTTGGGTGGCCACCCGGAGGAGCTCAGCCCGGGGGGCCCCCCGCCCGCGGGGCCCGGGCGCGGACCGCCGCGCAGCCCCCGGGCCCCGGGGCGCGGCCCGCGGGGCGGCGC
>JAUJMI010000379.1 GCA_030446945.1 Longimicrobium sp.
CGGAGCTGGTGGAGGTGGAGGACCTGCGCGGCACCTTCCACTGCCACACCACCTTCTCGGACGGCAAGGCGACGCTCGCCGAGATGGCGGAGGGGGCCCGCGCGCGGCTGGCAGTACCTGGGGATCGCGGACCACAGCCAGGCCGCATCGTACGCGGGCGGCCTCACCCCGGCCGCCGTGAAGAAGCAGAATCGAGAGATCGACGCCTGGAACCGCGAGGTCGGGAAGGGGCGCTTCCGCCTCTTCAAGGGCACCGAGGCGGACATCCTGGCCGACGGGACGCTGGACTTTCCGGACGCGACGCTGGCGAGCTTCGACTACGTGGTGGGCTCCATCCACTCCGCCTTCCAGCAGAGCGAGCGCGCGCAGACGGACCGGCTGATCCGCGCCGTCCGGAACCCGCGCCTCACCATCCTGGGGCACGCCACGGGGCGGCTCCTCCTGGGCCGGAGCGGGTATCCGGTGGACGTGCGCGCGGTGATCGACGCCGCGGCGGAGAATGGCGTCGCGGTGGAGATCAACGCCGATCCGCGCCGGCTGGACATCGACTGGCGGCACGCGCGCTACGCGGCGGAGCGGGGCGTGCTCGTGCCCATCAATCCGGACGCGCACTCGGTGGCCGGACTGGGCAATGTTGCGTGGGGGGTCAACGTAGCGCGCAAGGCGTGGCTCCCCGCGCGCGGCGTCCTCAATACGTGGGAACTTCGAGAGGTGGAAGACTACTTTGCCCAGAGAAAGCAAGCGCGCAAAACGTGAGCGCACCCTGGCCATCATCGAGCGGCTCAAGGGAATGTACCCCGACAGCAAGTGCTCGCTGGACTTCGAGAATCCGCTCCAGCTCCTGGTGGCCACCGTCCTCTCCGCGCAGACGACCGACGCGGCGGTGAACCGCGCGACCCCGGCGCTCTTCGCCCGCTTCCGCACCGCCGCCGACTACGCCGCCGCGACGCAGGAGGAGATGGAGCGCTACGTGGCCTCGCTCGGCTTCTTTCGCAGCAAGTCACGCTCGCTGATCGGTCTCGGCCGCGCGCTGGTGGAGCGGCACGGCGGCGAGGTGCCGGTGGACCTGGAGGCGCTCACTCAGCTTCCCGGCGTGGGACGCAAGACGGCGAACGTGCTGCTGGGGGTCGGCTTCGGGATCGCGGAAGGCGTCGTGGTGGACACGCACGTCAAGCGCATCGCCTTCCGCTGGGGGCTGACGCGCGAGGAGGCGCCGGAGAAGATCGAGCAGGACCTGATCCCGCTCGTTCCGCCGGAGGAGCGCGTGCACTTCACGCACATGACCTTCGATCACGGCCGGGCCGTGTGCACCGCCCGCCGCCCCTACTGCGAGCGCTGCGCCCTCGCCGAGCTGTGCCCCACCGCGCCGGCCGCGTACCGAGGGCAGGCCTGAGCCGGGGCTTGGCTGGGGCGAGTGAACTCGCGGCAACAACAGCACAAAGTCCGCCTTGGCGGACTCGGGCGGGCAGGATCTTCGTGGAGGCGTGACTCGTCAGCCCGATGTCCGACGCTGCTCCGCCACCTCTCGCCCACCCGACGCATTCGTAGGGGCGCGATTTATCGCGCCCGCCCTCCGCGCCGCCGAGACCCCCGCCATCTGCACCGCGCAACCGTCTTCCAGGAGCGAATGAATTCGCCGCTGGAAACACGCAAAGTCCGCCTTCGCGGACACGCACCCAGGCTTTTGAGACGGGGCCACGGAGAACGGCCTGGCGCGCGTCGAACATTGGATGGAGCGGTGCGGACGGCAGAGCCCGCTTGCTTCGCTCCGCGCCCGGATGGCGGTGCGGGGCAGGGGGCGGTGTGGCGCTGCGCTCAGAAAATCGTGGTGTCAGGGAGCAGGCGTGTCGCCACCCTCATCCTGCTGATCGGCTGATGCCTCTGCCGCGGGGGGCGTGCTCTTTCGCTCATCCACTCGTGCCAGCCGGGGCGCTCCACTTCGACGAACGGCCCCAGCAGCCCGCGCTCTTCGAGAAACGCGCGCTCGTCAGGATCGCGCGGAGGGCGGGTCATGCCGGTGGGGTTGGTGCGCGCGCGGAACGCGGCGGTCGCGTCGCGGCTGCGCGCCCACATTTCCCGGAATTCCGACAGGTCGATGTCGTCGATGTTCATCGCGGTTCCCCGTGGTCAGCGGTAGTGCTGGCGCCATAAGGCTTCGAGGCTCTCTGGTTCAGCCGGCGCGCCGGATACGGCGAAGCGGAGCAGCAGGTCGTACGTCTCTTCTGCGCGTTCCTTGCGCAGATACGCCCGGATCAACTCGTCATCGATGGTGTCGCCGAACGTCAGCATCATGTTGATCGCTTGGACCCCATAGCCGGCGTACTTCCACCAGCGGTAGCCGATGATGCGATCCGCCAGCAGGTACTCCCTCGATCGTCGCGCCGCCGACAAGAGTGGCGCGCATCCCAGCGCGTTCGAGCGCCGTCGTGATGATCGCGGCGGCGAGCACGATCCGCTCCACGTGCTCGCGGCCGGAGTGCCAGGCTTCGTGCAGCGCTTGGGCCAGCTCGGTGTCTGTCATCCAGGGTGCCGAATGGGCTGCGCCGATCATCCCGTGCAGGATCGCGCCGGAGCGAGTAAGTTGGCAGCGATGCTTCACGCCGTCCAGACAAACCAGCGTCCGACTACTGCCCGAGACCGATGCAACGCACCTCGATCACCGATCTGCTCGCGGGCAAGGTGGAGCCCGGCACCGCCGTACTCGTGCAGGGGTGGATCCGCACCCGGCGCGACTCCAAGGCCGGGATCTCGTTCCTCAACGTGCACGACGGGTCGTGCTTTGCCCCCATCCAGGTGGTGGCGGGGGGCGAACTTGAGAACTACGCGGGCGAGGTGACGCGGCTGACCGCCGGGTGTTCGGTGAGCGTGCGTGGCGAGCTGGTCGCCACGCCGGGCAGGCCGCAGCCGGTGGAGGTCCGCGCGGAGAGCGTGGAGGTGCTGGGGTGGGTGGAGGATCCGGAGACGTACCCGATCCAGCCCAAGGCGCACTCCATGGAGTTCCTGCGCACGGTGGCGCACCTCCGCCCGCGCACCAACACCTTTGGCGCGGTGGCGCGCGTGCGGCACACGCTTTCCATGGCGGTGCACCGCTTCTTCGACCGCAACGGCTTCTTTTGGGTCCACACGCCCATCATCACCACCAGCGACGCGGAAGGGGCGGGGGAGATGTTCCGCGTCTCCACGCTGGACCTGGCCAACCCGCCGCGCACCTCCGACGGCGCCGTGGACTTCTCGCACGATTTCTTTGGCCGCTCCGCGTCGCTCACCGTGAGCGGGCAGCTCAACGTGGAGGCGTACTGCGAGGCGCTCTCCAAGGTGTACACCTTTGGACCGACGTTCCGCGCGGAGAACTCCAACACCAGCCGCCACCTGGCCGAGTTCTGGATGATCGAGCCGGAGATCGCCTTCGCGGATCTCAGCGACGACGCGGATCTGGCCGAGGCGTTCCTCAAGTCGCTCTTCACCGACCTTCTCGACGAGCGGCAGGACGACATGGCGTTCTTTGTGGAGCGCGTGGACAAGGACGCTGTCGGGCGGGTGGAGCGCTTTGTGGCGAGCTCGTTCGAGCGGATGGACTACACCGAGGCCGTGCGCCGCCTGGAGCAGTCCGGCAAGAAGTTCGAGTTCCCGGTGAAGTGGGGTGTGGACCTGCAGAGCGAGCACGAGCGCTACCTGACCGAGGAGCTGGTGAAGCGCCCCGTGGTGGTGATGAACTATCCCAAGGAGATCAAGTCGTTCTACATGCGCGAGAACGACGACGGCCGCACCGTGGCCGCCATGGACGTGCTGGCCCCCGGCATCGGCGAGATCATCGGCGGGTCGCAGCGCGAAGAGCGGCTGGACGTGCTGGACCGGCGCATGGACGAGCTGGGGCTGCCCAGGGAGTCGTACTGGTGGTACCGCGACCTGCGCCGCTACGGCACGGTGCCGCACGCGGGGTTCGGGCTGGG
>JAUJMI010000380.1 GCA_030446945.1 Longimicrobium sp.
CTGCCCGGAGTGCAAGGGGAGCGGCACCATCACCTTTGGCGGGGGGAGCTTCGGCGTCACCCGGCCCTGCCCCAACTGCATGGGGAAGGGCAAGGTCCCCGCGGACCCCTGCGGGCGCTGCGGCGGGCAGGGGCAGGTGCGCGCGGTGCGGCCGGTGAACGTCACCGTCCCCGCGGGCGTGGACAACAACTCGCGCGTGCGGCTGGCGGGGCAGGGGGAGAAGGGCGCCGCCGGCGGGCCGCCGGGCGACCTGATCCTCACCTTCCGCGTGCAGCCGGACCGCTTCTTCACGCGCGACGGGCTGGACGTGAGCTGCGAGGTGCCCGTGAACCTGGCCCAGGCCATGCTTGGGTCCAAGGTGCGGGTGCGCACGCTGGACGAGAACCCGGTGATCGTCAAGATCCCGCCGGGGACGCAGCATGGGAAGCGCATCCGCATCAAGGGGCAGGGGATCGAGAAGGGCGGGCGCCGCGGAGACCAGTACATCCGCGTGATGGTGGAGCTGCCCGAGGCGCTGACGGATGAGCAGCGGCGCAAGTTCGAGGAGTTCGCCGAGACGGCCGGGCTCAAGCACTGACCGGGGGAACGATGAGCGCAACTTTCACCGACGAAAACCTGATCACCTGGGAAGCGTACGCCTCGGGCGGCCGCTTCGGTCTTCCCACGAGCCCCAAGGTGGTCTTCAACTGCCTTTCCGACCCGGCGCGCCGCCCCCGCTACGTGGAGCTCAGCGGCTCCGACGAAGCCAAGGCCGAGGAGATGGTCCACGAGTACCCGGAGGCGACCCTCCGGCAGATGCTCCGCGAGTCGCGCGAGCTGGAGTAGCGCCATCCGCCCCGCCATGGCCCGAAACGCGCGGCCCGTTCCCCCGGATGTCAGGGGGACACAGGGCGTCGCGCGTTTCCGTTTCGCGCTCCTCGCCGCCGCCCTGCTCGCGGCGACGCTCGCCGCGCGCCCGGCGGAGCCCACGACGCCGCCTTCCATGCTGATGGCTTTCGACGCCCGCGCCCGCGCGCTGGTGAAGCGGATGACACTGGCCGAGAAGGTTGGCCAGATGACACAGGCGGACCAGCAGTTCATCCGCGACCCCGCCGACGTCGAGAACCTCTTCCTCGGCTCGGTCCTGAGCGGCGGCGACTCGGACCCGCCGCGCGGCAACACGCTGGAGGCGTGGCGTGGCCTCTATGAGTCGCTCCAGGAGCGCACCCGGCGCACCCGCCTGCGCATCCCGCTTCTCTACGGCATCGACGCCGTGCACGGCAACAGCAACGTGCTGGGCGCGGTGATCTTCCCCCACAACGTCGGGCTGGGCGCCACCCGCAACCCGCGCCTCGTCCGCCGCATCGCCGAGATCACCGCGGCCGAGACGCGCGCGATCGGGGTGAACTGGACTTTTGCGCCCTGTGTCTGCGTTCCGCGGGACATCCGCTGGGGGCGCAGCTACGAGGGCTTCTCCGAAGACCCGGAGATCGTTTCGCTGCTCGGCGCGGCGGCGGTGCGCGGCCTCCAGGGCAGGACCCTGCGCGGCCCCTTGAGTGTCGCCGCCACCCCCAAGCACTTCGTGGGCGATGGCGGCACCCTGGCGGGGACGGGGGTGGAGAAGGGGCTGGACCAGGGCGACGCGCGGATGGACGAGGAGACGCTCCAGCGCGTCCACCTGTACCCGTACCGCGCCGCCATCGACGCGGGCGCGGCCACCATCATGCCCTCCTACAGCAGCTGGAACGGCATCAAGGTCACCGGCGATCGGCGCCTGCTGACCGAAGTGCTGAAGGAGGAGATGGGCTTCGACGGCTTCCTGATCTCGGACTACAACGCCGTGGACCAGGTGCACCCCGACTACAAGACGGCGATCGGGATGTCGGTCAACGCGGGGATCGACATGGTGATGGTCCCGGACCGCTACCGCGAGTTCATCCAGCTCCTCACCGAGCTGGTGAACGAGCGCCGCGTGCCGATGGCGCGCATCGACGACGCGGTGACGCGCATCCTGCGCGTGAAGCTGGCGATGGGGCTGATGGAGCCGCGCTACGACTTCCGCGCGGACCCGGCGCTGGAGCGGGGCTTCGGCGGGGCGGAGCACCGGGCGGTGGCACGGCAGGCGGTGCGCGAGTCGATGGTGCTCCTCAAGAACGCCCACCACGTCCTCCCACTCTCCAAATCCGCGCGCCGCATCCACGTCGCGGGGAAGAGCGCCGACGACCTCGGCAACCAGGCCGGCGGGTGGACGATTACCTGGCAGGGGAAGTCGGGCCCCGTCAGCCCCGGCGGCACCACGATCCTCGCCGCCCTCCGCCGCGCCGCCCCCGGCACGGAGATCACCTACTCGCCGGACGCCAGCGGTGCCGCCGGCGCCGACGCCGTCGTCGTGGTGATCGGGGAGGCGCCCTACGCGGAGATGAAGGGCGACCGGCATGACCTCTCGCTCGACAAAACGGACCTCGCCGCCGTCGACAACGCGCGCGCCGCGGGAATCCCGGTGATCGTGGTCCTGGTCTCCGGCCGCCCCATGATCCTGGGCCGCGCCCTCGACCAGGCCGACGCCTTCCTCGCCGCGTGGCTCCCCGGCACCGAGGGCGACGGCGTCGCCGACGTCCTCTTCGGCGACTACGCCCCCACGGGCCGCCTCCCCTACACCTGGCCGCGCTCGATGGACCAGCTCCCCCTCGGCGCCAGCACGACCGCCCCCCTCTTCCCCCTCGGCCACGGCCTCACCTACCAGCCGCCGCCGCGCATGTCCAGGAGCAGATAAAGGCCGCTGGCCCCCCCACGAAGTCCGCCTCCGCGGACTGCGCGCGAGACCTGTGCGTCTCGCCTCTTTTTCTCTGTCATTCTGAGGGAGCCGCCCCACCGCGACTCGATCCCGCGCGCCACACTCCTACGGTGATCGAGAATCTAGCCGGCACCGGCAAGAGATCGGCATTGCGCGACGAATCCCTCGGCACGCGCAGTAGATCCTTCACTCCGCTCCCAAGGGTGGAGCACGGCAGGCCGCGGCGTCCGCTCAGGCGGACTTTGCGTCTTTCCAGCGGCCTTAATTCGCTCCTGGAATGGGCTTTCCGCGCCCCACCTCACCCCGCGATCCGCCCACCTCCCAGCACAACGTCACCATCGAACAGCACCGCCGACTGCCCGGGCGTCACCGCCCGCTGAGGCACGTCGAGGGCGAGCTCGATGGCGCCATGCGTCAGCGCGCGCACCGTCGCGGGCACGGCCGAGGCGCGGCTGCGGATCTGCACCTGGACGCTGGCGCCCACCTCCGGCGCCCGCGCAAGCCAGTTCAGCTCCCCGATGACCACATCGTCCCGCTCCAGCTCCGCCAGCGTGCCGACGACCACCTCGCGCGTCGCCGGGCGCGAGCCGAGGACGTAGAGCGGGAGCCCGCGCCCGCCGCCGAGCCCCTTCCGCTGCCCGACGGTGTAGCGCGCGAAGCCGGTGTGCTCGCCGATCACCTCGCCGCTCGTGGTCACCAGCTTCCCCGGTGCGAGGGCGGCGTGGCCGGGCTCCAGCCGCTTCTCCAGCACGTCCACGTAGTCGCCGGTGGGCACGAAGCAGATCTCCATGCTCTCCGGCTTCTCGGCTGTGGAGAGGCCCAGCTCGCGCGCCTTCTCGCGCACCTCCGCCTTGGTGAGCTCGCCCAGCGGGAACATCAGCTTCGGAAGGATCTCCGGCGGCAGCGCCCAGAGGAAGTAGCTCTGGTCCTTTTTGGCGTCCACCCCCCGCAGCAGCACGGGCCGGCCCGCGTCGTCGGTGCCCATGCGCGCGTAGTGGCCGGTGGCGATGGCGTCGCACCCGAGCATGGCGCCGCGGCGGAGGAGGTCGCGGAACTTGGTGTTGCCGTTGCAGCGCACGCAGGGGTTGGGAGTGCGCCCGGCGGCGTACTCCTGCACGAAGTCGTCGATCACGTCGCGCGTGAACTCGCGCTCCACGTCGAAGACGTAGT
>JAUJMI010000381.1:0-1313 GCA_030446945.1 Longimicrobium sp.
CCCGCCCCAACTCATGGCGAACATCGGAAAGCTGAGGGACCAGGCTCGCGCCTATGAGCAGCGGGACCAGTGGCGGGAAGCCATCGGCGCGTACCGCCAGATCCTGGAGAGCCCCGAGGGCGGCGAGGTCGACATCGCCCTGTGGAACCGCATCGGCGACATGCACCTCCGCCTCAACGAGACGGAGAAGGCGGTGGAGGCGTACGAGGCGGCCGTAAGCGCGTACGTCGATGTGGGGCTGTACAACAACGCCATCGCGCTCTGCCGCAAGATCCTGCGGCTGGTGCCGGGGCGCATCAACACGTATCGCCGGCTGGGGCAGATCAGCGCGGCCAAGGGCTTCCTGGCGGACGCGCGCCAGAACTTCCTGGAGTACGCGGACCGAATGCGCCGCGCCGGGAAGCTCAAGGAGTCGTTTGAAGGGCTCAAGGAGTTCGCGGACCTCTCGCCGGACGACACCGAGGTCCGCCGCCTCCTCGCCGACCAGCTCCTGGCCCACGGCCAGCGCGGCGAGGCGGTGGAGCAGCTGCGCACCCTCCTCGTCCCGCTCCTCCGCCGCGGCGAGCGGGACGCCGCCGATGCGGTGCGCGAGCAGATCCGCGAAATCGATCCCGCCGCCAGCACCGAGCCGCTGGCGCAGGCCGCCGAGGCCGCCGCGGCCGACGACTACGGCGTGTTCGACACCGGGAACGTCGACGTCGCCGAGGGCGCCGCTCCCGAGGCGCCCGCGCGCCCGGACGCGCCCGGCGGATTCGAGATCGGCGCGGCCATCGACGCGGGCGACGAGCCCGGGGAGATGCCGTCGATCGAGGGGCTGGAGGTCTCCATGGACTTCAGCCGCCCCGAGCCCGCGTACGCTCCCGAGCCGGTCCAGGAAGAGCCGCGCGAAGAGGAGGACGACCTCCCCCTGCTCGACTTCGACGCCGCGCCGGACCCGTCCGCATACGGCGAGGTCAGCCTCGACGTACCCGAAGACGAAGGGGGCGAGCCGCTTCCCTTGATCGACCAGGAGCCGCAAGGGTTCGACGAGGACGAGCTCCCGATGCTGGACATGGGGAGCGACTTCGGCGCGGTGGAGCTGCCCACGCTCGAGCCGGAGCCCGCGCCGCCCGCGCGCGACCGGCTGGAGCAGCTCCGCTCGCGCGTGGCCACCAATCCCGAGGACGCGGAGGCGCGCGACGCGCTGGTGGACCTCCTCCACGAGCGCGGGGCGCACGACGAGGTGCCGCGCATCCTGGACGAGGCGCACCGTGCCCTGGCCGCGCGCGGGCTCTTTCGCGAAGCGGTGGGGCCGATCTCACAGCTGATCCGCC
>JAUJMI010000381.1:1413-3905 GCA_030446945.1 Longimicrobium sp.
GCCGCGCGCGGGCTCTTTCGCGAAGCGGTGGGGCCGATCTCACAGCTGATCCGCCTCAACCCCGGCGAGGGGCCGCTCCTGCAGAAGCGGGTGGAGTACGCCTTCAGGTCGGGCGACCGCTCGTCGATGGTGGACGCGTACCTGGCGCTCGCCCGCTTCTTCGAGACCAGCGGCTCGCGGGACAAGGCGCGCGCCGTGTACGGGCGGGTGCTGGAGATCGAGGCGTACAACCCCGAGGGGCGCGCCGCGCTGGAGGCGATGGACGACGCCGAGCGCCGTGCCCGGGCCGCCGCGCCGCCGCCTCCGCCGCCCGCGCCCGCCCCCGCAAGCGAGTACGTGGACCTGGGCGCGCTGATCCTGGGCGACGAGGACGAGCGAGCGCCGACCACGCGCTTCGTCGTCGAGGAGAAGGAGCCCACCGGCGACGAGGACCGCGACTTCGCGGACATGCTGGCCCACTTCCGCCAAAAGGTCGCGGAGAACATCGAGGCCGAGGACTCCTCCAGCCACTACGACCTGGGGCTCGCCTTCAAGGAGATGGGGCTGATCGACGAGGCGATCGCCGAGTTCCAGGTGGCGCTGCGCGGAGGGGCCAACCCGCTGGCGACGCTGGAGGTGCTGGGGCAGTGCTTCGTGGAGAAGGGACAGTATCCCGTCGCGAGCCGCGTGCTGGAACGGGCGCTGCGCCTGCCCGACGTGGCCGACGCGGAGCTGGTGGGCGTGCTCTACCAGCTGGGCCGCAGCCACGAGGCGATGGGCAACTCGGCGCAGGCGGTGGAGCTGTACGAGCGCGTGCTCTCGGTGGACATCCGCTTCCGCGACGCGGCGGGGCGCGCGGAGGCGCTGCGGGGCGCCGGGCGGGCGCCGGGTTTTTGACACCACCATGCGCCGCGGTTAGGTTGCCGCATTCCGGCAGGTAAATCCAGGCTCACACGGCATGACGCTGCGCACGGCACCGCCCCGCCTTTCCGACATCCAGGCCCCCATCCGCGAACGGCTCGACGCCGTGGTGGACGAGATCCGGCGCATCGTCGTCTCGGACTTCGCCCCCGTGGAGGAGGTCAACGCGTATCTCGGAAAGATCCGCGGGAAGCTCTTCCGCCCGGGGCTCCTCCTGCTGTGCGACCAGCTGGAGGGGCGCCCCTCCGCGCGCGCCGAGACGCTGGCGGCCATCGTGGAGCTGGTGCACCTGGCCACGCTGGTGCACGACGACGCGGTGGACCACTCGGTGCTGCGCCGCGGGATGCCCACCGTCAACGCGCTGTGGAGCCACCAGGTCGCCATCATCATGGGCGACTACCTCTACTCGCGCTCCATCACCGAGATCACGCGCCTGGGCGAGATCGAGCCGATCCGCGTGCTGGCGGACGCGGCCAACGCGATGACGGTGGGGGAGATGCGGCAGCTCTCCTCGCACGACGCGCTGGACTTCAGCGAGGCGGACTATTACCGGCTGATCGACAGCAAGACGGCGTCGCTTATGGCGGCCGCGTGCGAGCTGGGCGCGCTCACGGGCGCGCCCGAGCACCGCGAGCGGCTGCGCACCTTTGGGCGCGAGCTGGGGCTCGCCTTCCAGATCGCGGACGACCTGCTGGACTACACGGCGGACGCGGTGCAGACGGGGAAGCCGAGCGGGCTGGACCTGCGCGAGCACAAGGTGACGCTCCCGCTGATCGCCACCCTCCCGCGGCTCTCCGCTGCGGAGCGGTCCCACGTGGAGCGGCTCTTCCGCGCCGCGGACCCCACGGACGAGCAGATCGCGCGCGTGGTGGAGCTGGTGGGCGCGCACGGCGGGCTGGACTATGCGCGCGAGGCTGCGCTGGAGTGCGCGGCCCGCGCGGAGGAGGCGCTGGAGGGGCTGCCGGAGGGTCCGGCGCTCGACGCGCTGCGGGCGAGCATCGCCCACGCGGTGGAGCGGCGCCGTTGACGGCACCGCATTTGCCAGCGTGGGCGCGGGTCCGAGTGGTGCAACCGTTCACGGGGGTTGGGGGGAGGTGAGATGAACGTGGTGACACGCCGGCGCGCGGGGCGCCTGCTCCTGGTGGTGCTGATGGGGATGATCCTGGGAGCGCTCCTCTCGGAGCTGGTCGTCCGCTTCACGCCGGACAGCACGGCGCGAACCTTTTTCACCACCTCCGTTTCGGCCGCCTTCGGGCCGCTGGTGGTGGACCTGGTGGCGTTCGGCATCACGCTCGGGCCGGTGGTGTTCCGCCTCGACTTCATGAGCGTGCTGGGCGTGCTCGTGGTTGCCCTGGCGGCGCGGACCTGGCTGTAGCCCCTGCCTGATCTCTCTGGAAGCGCGCGAGCCACGGTTCGCGCGCTTCCTGTTTTCTGAAACTGCATGTCTCACGCGGAGGCGCAGAGACGCAGAGAGAGAGAGAGAACAACAGAGGAGTCTCTGTGCCCTACTAATCTACTCTGTGTTTCTGTGTGATGCTTTACTCTTCTTTTTCTCTTCTGCGTCTCTGCGCCTCTCCGTGAGACCTTCCTGT
>JAUJMI010000382.1 GCA_030446945.1 Longimicrobium sp.
GGCAGCTTACAGCTGCCACCCTCTCCCACAAACAGCCGTGGGAGAGGGGACGTGGTCCCGGCGCCGGGCGGGCGGCGGAGCGGAGCGAGGCGCGAGATCCAAGCCCCCTCTCCCGATAACAGAGGCGCAGCCTCTCCTGTTATCGGGAGAGGGGGCAGCGAGGAACGAGCGGGGGTGAGGGCCCCGCGCCCAATTCTCGCGCCCACCCGCGCCGCGTGTTACCTTTTCCGCGTCCCTGCCCAGCCCCTCAGAACCAGCGCACTACGATGGCCGAAGCCACCCTGCACCGCACGCCGCTGTACGCGGAGCACGTCGCCCTAAACGCCAAGATCGTCCCGTTCGCGGGGTACGAGATGCCCGTGCAGTACCCGGCCGGGATCACCGCCGAGCACCAGGCGGTGCGCAATGCGGCGGGGCTCTTCGACGTGTCACACATGGGCGAGTTCATCGTGCGCGGAGAGCGCGCGCTCGATTTCGTGCAGCACATCACCACCAACGACGCGTCCAAAATCGAGGTGGGGCAGGCGCAGTACTCCACCCTGTGCAACGAGAACGGATTCCTGCTGGACGACCTCCTCGTCTACCGCTTTCCCGACCGCTACATGCTGGTGGTGAACGGCTCCAACCGCGACAAGGACTGGGCGTGGGTGTCGCGCTTCGCCGGGGACTTCGGGGTGGAGCTGGAGGACCGGACGGACGACATCGCGCTCCTGGCGCTGCAGGGGCCGCGCGCGCAGGCGATCCTCGCGCGGCTGACGGACCACGACCTGGAGTCGATCCGCTACTACCGCTTCGCCGAGGGGACGGTGGACGGCATCCCCATGGTCATCTCGCGCACCGGCTACACCGGCGAGGACGGCTTCGAGCTGTACGTGGGCGCCGACGAGGCGCCGGCGCTCTGGAGGCGGCTGCTGGAGGTGGGGAAGGAGGACGGGCTGCTTCCCACCGGCCTCGGCTGCCGCGACTCGCTGCGGCTGGAGATGGGGTACGCGCTCTACGGCAACGACCTGGACGAGGCGCGCACCCCGCTGGAGGCCGGGCTCGCCTGGGTCACCAAGCTGGACAAAGGCGACTTCGTGGGGAGCGACGCCCTCCGGCGCCAAAAGGAGGAGGGGGTGAAGGTGCGGCTCGCCGGCTTCAAGCTCCGCGAGCGCGGCTTCCCGCGGCACGGCTACGCGGTTGAGTTCAACGGGGAGCGCTCCGGCGAGGTCACCAGCGGCACCATGAGTCCCACGCTCGGCTACGGTGTGGGGCTGGCGTACGTCCCCGTGGCGGCGGCGAAGCCGGGGATGGAGATCGGGATCGTGATCCGCGACCGCGCGGTGCCGGCGGAGGTGGTGCGCCCCCCCTTCCACACCGGGGGGACGGTCCGCTCGTGACGAACGCTCGCCACGGGTGATCCGGTGCCCGACGCGGTCCTGATCACCACGGAAGACCTGGAGCCCGCGGTCCGGCTGCGCGCCGCCTTCGAAGAGGCGGGGATGCGCACCGAGCTGCTGGCCTCCGGCGAATCGCTCGCCGACGCCGTGGGCGAGCCGGTCCTGCTCGTCATCACCGGCGGGCTGCGGGAGCGGCGCGCGCGCTCGCTGATCCAGCAGGCGCACGGCCGTGCGCCCGTCATCGGCCTCACCGAGCCGACGGAGCCCACCGGCCGCGCCGTCTGCCGCGAGCTGGGGCTGGCCGACTGCTTCCCCAAGCCCATCGACCCGGACGAGGTGGCGCTGATCGGGCGGCGGCTGATCCAGCGCGAGGAGCTGCGCGAGATCATCGGCATCGTGGGTGAGACGGAGGAGATGGAGGAGGTTCTGGAGCGCATCGTCCAGATCGCCCCCGTCAACTCCACGGTGCTCATCCTGGGGGAGAGCGGGACGGGGAAGGAGCTGGTCGCACGCGGCATCCACGCCCTCTCGCCGCGCCGGCACCGGCCGTTCATCGCCGTCAACGTCGCCGCGCTCACCGAGACGCTGCTGGAGAGCGAGCTCTTCGGCCACGAAAAGGGCGCGTTCACCGGCGCGGCGGCGCTGCGCAAGGGGCTGTTCGAGCTGGCCAACGGCGGCACCATCTTCCTGGACGAGATGGGGGAGATGCCGATGGCCACGCAGACCAAGCTCCTGCGCGTACTGGAGGAGCGCGAGTTCCGCCGCGTGGGCGGTGAGGAGTCGATCCGGGTGGATGTGCGGGTGGTGGCCGCAACCAATCGCGACCTTCGCGAGCAGGTGGCGCTGGGCGAGTTCCGCCGCGACCTGTACCACCGGCTCAACGTCCTGCGCATCGACCTCCCGCCGCTGCGCCAGCGCCGCGCGGACATCCCGCGGCTCATCGACCGCTTCATACGCGAGTTCAGCGCGCAGCACGACCGACCGTTCGTGGGGATCGATCCGGAGGCGCTGCGCGTGCTGGTGGAGTACGACTGGCCGGGGAACGTGCGCGAGCTGCGCAACCTGGTGGAGAGCATGGTGGTGCTCGCCCCCGGCCGCGTGATCCGCCCCGAGGACATCCCTCCCGAGGTGCGCCACAAGCGCACGGGGTCCCTCCTCCCGGTGCTGGCGCCGCGTTCCGTGTCGCGGGAGCGCGCAGGGGGCGAGGATGGCGGCCCGTCGGCGCAGCTGGAGTTCGTGCTGCGCACACTGTACGACCTGCGCATGAACCTGGAGGACCTGCGGCACGACGTGGAGGAGATCCGCAAGCGCGACCAGCCCGTCATCGCCCTCCCCGCGGCCACGGGGTACGCGCCGTACGGCCAGCCGGTGATCCCGCTGGGCGCTCCCATCGCGCCGCCGGAGCCCGCGCGCCCCGAGGAAGAGGAGGGCGTCGTCGTCTTCCGCCACGGGATGACGCTGGCGGACATGGAGCGCGAGGCCATCGCCGTCGCCCTGCGCGAGGCCCGTGGCAACCGCCGCCGCGCCGCCGAGAGGCTCGGCATGGGCGAGCGCACGCTGTACCGGAAGCTGAAGGAGTACGAGCTGGAGGCGGGGGAAGGCGCGTGAGTGCGCCTTTGTCATCCTTAGAGAGCCGCCCCACTGATGCCTGCCATCGCGCGCCGTACTCCTGCGGCGAGCGAAGGATCTAGCCGGAGGTCGGGCCGGGCCCTGCGCGACACGGCTCCGGCACACACAGTAGATCCTTCGCTCCGCGCCATAGTTGTGGCGCCGTGGAGAGGCCGGAGAAGCGCTTGGCTCAGGATGACACAAATCGGGGGATCCCCCCGCACTCACGCACTCACGCACTTCCGTTGAAGCTTTCCATCTTCGCCGCGACGGCGCCCGGGCTGGAGCCGCTGGCGGCGGCCGAGCTGCGCGCCCTGCGCATCCAGGCGACGCCCGAGCAGGGGGGCGTCGCGTGGGAGGGGAGCGCGGAGGAGCTGTACACGGCCAACTTATGGCTGCGCACCGCCAGCCGGGTGACGGTCGGGGCGGCGGAGTTCCGGGCGCGCACCTTTTTCGAGCTGGAGCGGCACGCGCGCAAGATCCCGTGGGAGCGGTGGGTGGCGAAGGGGCGCGCGGTGCGGCTGCGCGTCACATCGCGCAAGTCCAAGCTCTACCACGAGGGCGCCATCGCGGAGCGGGTTCTGGACGCGATCGAGCGGCGCGTCGGCTCGCTGGGTGGCGCGGAGGTGGCGCGGGACGACGAGGGCGATGAGGATGCGGGCGACACGCAGCTCTTCGTCGTGCGCTTCGTGCGTGACGGGTGTATCGTGCGGGCGGATGCCTCCGGCGCGCTCCTCCACCTGCGCGGCTACCGGCAGGCCGTCGCCCGGGCGCCGCTCCGCGAGACGCTCGCCGCTGCCGCCCTCCTGGGCAGCCGCTGGCCGGGCGACGCCCCGCTCCTCGATCCCATGTGCGGCTCCGGGACGATCGCCATCGAGGGCGCGCTGATGGCCCGCAACATCGCGCCGGGGCTGG
>JAUJMI010000383.1:0-3056 GCA_030446945.1 Longimicrobium sp.
GCAACGTAAACCTCTTCTGCCGACCCGTCAACCCCCCGCCGCAGCGGCGTTGATCGGGGGTGAACCGCTCGTCCAGCGGGGTCACCCCCCGCAGCCCGCGTTTTCACGAGGGCTGTCTCTGTACACGGCTATATAGAGACGGTTCCGTCAGAGCGAGAGAACGGCCTGGTACTTCGACCACTCGTCGAGCACCATTCCGGCGCCGCGGACCACGCAGGTCATGGGGTCCGGATCGCGGCGGACGGGGAGGCCGGTCTCCTGGGTGAGGAGGCGGTCGAGGCCGCGGATCAGCGAGCCGCCGCCCGTCAGCACCATCCCGCTGTCCACCAGGTCGGAGGAGAGCTCGGGCGGGGCCACCTCGAGGGCGGCGCGCACGGCGGCCACGATGACGCGGATCGGCTCGCGGATCAGCTCGCGCACCTCCTCGGAGTGCAGGCGCACGCTGGCGGGGATCCCCGTCACCAGGTCACGGCCGGTGGCGTCCATCACCTGCTCGTCCTGGAGCGGGAGGGCGGAGCCGATCTGCATCTTGATCGCCTCGGCCGTCGCCTCGCCGATGAGGAGGTTGTGCTGCTTCCGTAACGCCGCGACGATGGCGTCGTCCATCTCGTTCCCCGCGACGCGCACGGAGCGCTCGGCCACGAGGCCGGAGAGGGCGATGACGCCGATCTCCGTGGTGCCGCCGCCGACGTTGACGACCATGCTGGCGGTGGGGGCGGTGACGGGGAGCCCTACGCCGATCGCCGCGGCCATGGGCTCGGCGATGAGGAAGACTTCGCGGGCGCCGGCGGCGAGCACGGCCTGGCGTACGGCGCGCCGCTCCAGCTCCGTGATCCCGGACGGGACCCCGACGACCACGCGCGGCTTCTGCTGGAAGGGCCCGCGTCGGCGCACGAGGCCCAGGTAGTGGCGGAGCATCATCTCCACCTGGTCCACGTCCGCGATGACGCCGTCGCGCATGGGGCGCGAGGCGATGACGCCCATCGGCGTGCGGCCGAGCATGCGCTTGGCGTCGAGCCCCGCGGCGACCAGGCGGCCCGTGGCGCGGTCGACCGCCACCACGGACGGCTCGTTGAGGACGACTCCCTGCCCCTTGACCTGGATCAGGGTGTTCGCGGTTCCCAGATCGACTGCGATATCCGCCATTCAGCTCATCTCGAAAAGTTCGGTGCAACGGGTGCGCGCGCCCAATGTAATGCGGAGGGCGAGGGGGTGCGAATTTGGAGCGCTAAGACGGCAGCTGCTACGTCAGCCGCCGTTGGCGCGGCGCCCGGTGTCGCGGTCCCGAATCTCGGGAATGGTGGTGATGAGCGAGTCGATGGCGGTGTAGCGCTTGCCGTGGTCCAGGTTGAAGCGGTAGTCGAATCCGGCGAGGAGCATCGCCATGAGACAGAGCCGCAACTCGTGCTCGGCCACGCTGGGCATCCACCAGTTGCGGTGCGTGTCCTTGAGCTGCTCGGTGGCGCGGGGGAAGGTGAGGATCTGCTCGAGTTCGGACGGGTCCATGCGTGGACCGGGATGGGCGGGTGTGTTACTCTGTCGGGCCACTTTCCTACAGACTCGGGGAGCGATGAACATAGAAAATCGGTCTTTCCAGGATGAGCAGGTGGTGCTGGACGGCAACACTTACACGAACTGCACCTTTCGCCGGTGCGTGATGGTGTACAGCGCCACTTCGGAGATGTCGCTGACCAACTGCCGCCTCGAGGGCGTGGAGTGGGCGTTCGACGGCCCGGCCGCGCGCGTCCTCTCGTTCCTCCACGCCACGTACCAGGGCGGCAGAGACGGCGAGGAGTTCGTGCGCGCCATCTTCCGCAATTTCAAGAAGCCGCTGCGTTAGAACTGCATCTCACATCGAGCCACAGAGGACGGAGAGAACTACAAGAACAGCAGGTCTCACGCGGAGACGCGGGGGCGCGGAGGGAACCTGCCGGTGGGGCAGGTACCGTCAGGCGGTCCCTTCAGGAAGTGTTGCTCTGTGGCTTGCAGTTCCCTCTGTCCCTCCGTGTGAGGCTTTTCTTCTGTTGCTTTTCTCCGCGCCTCCGCGTCTCGGCGTGCGACCAGTAGTTTTTAGCGGCGCTTCTGCATGCTCAGCGCGGTGAACTCCATCGCCTCGTGCGTCTGGGAGCCGCGGAAGATCTGGAGGAGCTCGGTGCGGCGCTCGGTCTCCCGCCGGTCCAGACCCTCCATCTCGATCAGGCGGCGCAGGTCGGACTCCACACCCTGCGCCGTCTCGTTCTTGAGGCAGATGATGCTGAGGCCGGTGAACGGGAACCGGTCGAAAGTGGCCATCAGCAGATCGCGCAGGACCGGGCTATGGCGCATGTGGAACATGATCGTGCGGTCGATGCCGCGCACCGGGTACTGCGGAAAGGCAGCCGAGTGCATCAGCGCCGAGGCGAAGTTGTTGAGGATGAGCTCCGCCATCGCCCTCACCTCGTCCTCGCTCGCCGCGTCGCCCGGGCGCCACACCGCGTCTTCGTAGAAGTACGGGCGCAGGTAGGGGCGCTCCACCAGGAGGCGGACGTGATTGGACGCCTCCGTGGTCGCGCGCTGGATCAGGTGCATGTCCGGCTCCTTTTGCGCGAGCTCCAGCTGGCGCAGCGCCGTGTTGATCTGCTCGCGCGCGATGCGGAGCTGCTCGCGGAAGACGGAAAAGTTGAGGAGACCCACCGCCACGAGCAGCATGGTCCCCGCGAAGCCCATCCAGCCGATCCAAACTTCCATTCCCATCGTATATGCCCTCCAGGAACCGACGTAAGGGTTCCTCGATCTCGTGAAGCAGACTGCCCGGCTCGCCTGCACGTGCGACGGGGTACCAGATGCGGCGCCGCGAGTTCCGTCAGGGCGCGCACGAACGTGGGGGTGTAGTAGTTGAGGCCCCCGCGCCCCCCCGGTTTTTAACCCCCCGGCAACCCCCGAACAACCCGGGGTCTGTCGCGCCCCCCGGGGGGTGGGGCGGGCGGGGGCCCGGGTGGGGCTCAATCGGGAGATCACTAATGCACCCGGGCCCCCCGATAAACACGGGCGCAGCACCCCCCAGAACATAACCGCCG
>JAUJMI010000383.1:3066-3897 GCA_030446945.1 Longimicrobium sp.
GGCAGATCGCCCCGGAGCCCCACGGTTTTTCACCCCACGGGAACCGCCTTACCAGCCGGGGTTCTGCGTCAGCTCCGGGTTGGTGGCGCGCGAGGCGGCAGGGATGGGGAAGAAGCGGTACGTCTCTGCCACCGTGCCGCCGAGATACGCGGGTCAGCTGCACCGCGAAGATGATCTCCGCGTTCATCTCGTTGTTCGGCGCGAAGACGGTGGCGAAGTCGGTCGTGAGCCGGTACTGCCGGCTGTCGATCACCCGCTTGGCGTGGCTGGCCGCCGCGGAGCCCCGACGATCCGCGCGTGCTTGCAGAGTATCGCGAGCGCCTCCACGGCCGCCCCTACGCCGAAGTCCTGTCGCGGCGCGGCTTCGTAGTGGTCGCCATCGACGCCTTCTACTTCGGCGAGGGACGGCGGAGCGTGTCGCCGCCGAGAACCGGGTGGCGTCGGCTTTCGAGGCGGTGGTGGCGAAGACGCTCCTTGCGTCGGGCGCGTCCTGGCCGGGCCTGCTGGCGTGGGACGACCGGCGCACCAT
Organism: Longimicrobium sp.; assembly: GCA_030446945.1. Lineage (GTDB taxonomy): Bacteria > Gemmatimonadota > Gemmatimonadetes > Longimicrobiales > Longimicrobiaceae > Longimicrobium. The sequence continues at coordinate 3,596 of JAUJMI010000383.1, forward strand.
CGACTACCTCGCCACGCGCGCCGACGTGGACCCCGCGTGCATCGGGTGCATCGGCTTCTCGGGCGGCGCGCTGCGTGCATCGCTGCTGGCCGGCGCCGACCTGCGCGTCCGCGCCGCGTGCGTGATCGCCTGGATGACGGAGATGGGCTCGCTCCTCGCGTCGCACGCGCGCCGCCACACCTGGATGGCGTACACCCCGTCATTCTCACGCGTCCCTGTGTGAGCCAAGCAGTTGCAGTTCTCCGCGCCTCCGCGTCTCCGCGTGAGACCAGCAGTTCAGCCTTCACCGCACCCGCGAATGC
>JAUJMI010000384.1 GCA_030446945.1 Longimicrobium sp.
ATGAAGACGTGCGGACGGTAGCCGCGCAGCCCCGCGCGGCTCCCCAGGGTGAGCTGGAAGGGGACGGTGGTCCGCCATCCGCCGTCCACGGCGGCGGCGGCCACCCAGGTGAAGCGGCTGTCGGGGGCGGGGCGCCAGTACGCCCACCCGTCCGCCTGGCCGAAGAGGTTGCGCCACTCGAACGTTCCGACCGGCGCCGCGTAGTCGCGCCGCCCTTCGCCCACCAGCCGCACGCCGGCGAGAACACCACCCGGCAGCTGCCCCGCGGCAAAGAACCCCAGGTCCACGGCCAGGTCGTCGTCGGTGGAGAGGGCGGAAAGGCTGCGCCCGATCCCCACCTCGGCCTCCACGCCCAGGCGCACGTCCTCCGCGCCGCGCACGGCGTCCAGGGCGCGGCGGCGCTCGAACCAGACGTTGCGCTGGCCGGCCAGGATGACGAAGCGCAGCGACGACACCGAGTCCAGCCCGATCACCTTGCCGCCGCCGGGGAGCGGGATGGTGACCACGCCGCCGCCTGACATGCGCAGCGAATCGCGGGGGTACACCGTCCAGTCCCCCGCCAGCGCCACTCCAAAGAGCGTCAGGTTGCCGCGCTGCCCCAGGCGGAACACCGTCCCCACGTCGAAGGCGCGCCGCTGCTCGGGGAAGAGGAAGCGGCGCGGACGCCCTCGCTCCGCATCCGGGACCCAGAACTCGAAGTTGTTCTCCTCGTGCTCGAACTGCTCGCGCAGCGCAAACCGCCCCGCCTCGCCGCGAAAGGGCCAGGCGAGGCGCTGCTGCACCGCGTACCCCACCGGCGTGCGCGCCAGCGACACCTCCGCGTCCGTATGGGTGCCCAGGAGGTGGCGCGTGGCGAACGAGGCCCCGAACACCCGCTCCCCCTGCCGTTCCTTGACGAACGCCGACACGCGCTGGCCGCGCCCCAGCAGGTTGTCCTCGCGCAGCTCCAGCCCGCGCAGCCCCACCTCGCCGCTCTCCATCTGCGGCTCCAGGCGCGTGGACCATTCATCGCGCGTCTCCACCACCACGTGCATGGTGCTGTCCGGCTGCCGCACGGCGAAGACGTCCGCATCGGCGATGTACGAGGTGCTGCGCAGGATGCGCTCCGAGTCCAGCAGGAGCGCCGGGTCGTAGCAGTCGCCCTCCCTGAAGAGGAGCTCGCGCCGGATCACCTGGTCGCGGGTGCGGATGTGCGCGCGGTTCGCCAGCCGGAACGCCCACCCGAATCGCGAGCCGGGCTTCCCCGCCTCCGCATCGAACACGGAGCGGTTGTCGATGAACACCTGCGAGATCCGCCCCCCGGCGCACTCGTCCGTCGAGGCGTCCTGCGCGCCCGCGGCGCGCGGCAAGAGCGCCCCCGCCACCAGGGCGAGCGCGTGGAAGAAGCGGATACGGCAGCGCGGGTTCGGCAACTTCGAGGCCTCGCGGCGCGGTACGGGCGCTCCGCCGGGCAGCAAGGCCGTCAGCGGGCGCGATGGGAGTTTGGGCAAACGTAAGGAGCAATGTTCGCGCCCGGCGAACGCGAAACGAGGCGGACCCCGTCGATCAGGCTCCGCCTCGTACCCCGGCACCGTTCGGGAGTGTCAGTCCCGCGTGCCCGCCAGCGCAGCGTGCTGCGAGGCCAGCCGCGCCAGCGACGCCTCGGCGCGCGCGCAGTCCTGCACCGCGCCGATCTCCTTGAAGATGTCGCGCGCACGCTCCAGGTACGCCTGCGCCTCTTCCACCTCGCCGGTCTGGAGGCGCAGCTCGGCGTAATCCGACAGCGTTTCCGCCTCCAGGAACGGATAGCCCTTGCCACGGGCGATCTCCAGCGCCTTCTCGTAAAGCGTGAATCCGTCCGCGTGGCCACGCGCACGCGCGATGTTTCCGCGGCCCTGGTACATCCGCCCCAGCAGGTAGGGAGAGGCCGCCGCGATGGCATGGTCCTCCGCCACGTGCGCCCAGTCCTCCGCCTGCGTCAGGTGTCCCTCCTTGAGGCGAAGCTGAGCCAGGTCCACCGCGATCGCTACTCGCAGCGTGGGCGGCACTTCGAGCTCGATGGCACGCTGGTACGTGGCCGCCGCTTCGGCGGCCCTTCCCTGCTCCAGCCGGAGATGCCCAAGGTTGTGCAGGCACACCCCGAGATCGCCCGGAGACGGGTGCTCGTTCCAGACGGCGAGCGCTCGCCTGAACCACTCTTCGGCCTCGTCGATTCGCTCCAGGCGGGTGGCAACGTTGCCGAGGTTGTTGTAGAGATGCCCGCGCTCTATCGTTAGCATCCCATCCGCGGCCGATTCCGCGCGGACCAGCGCATCCCGGTAGTACGTCTCCGCCTCGCGCCAGCTCCCCTGCCATACGAGCACGTTCCCCCCGCCGGTGCGGGCGACCACCTCACCGTGCAGGTCGCCGGAGTCGCGCGCGAGCTCGGCGCTGCGCTCGTAGTGCAGCGCCGCCTCCTGGAGGTCGCCCAGCGACAGCGCCACGCGCCCGATTCGGCGCAGCGCCAGCACCTGTGCCCCCTTGTCCACCAGCGGGAGCGCGACCCGCATCGCCGCGTCGTAGCACTTGCGCGCGCTGCGCGCGCGGCCTAGCGCCTCGTGGTGCTCACCCAGGCTCACCAGGTGCCGTGCCACGGAGTCCAGGTCGCCTTCGAAGAAGCTGCGGAAAAGCGGGCGGAGGCGGTCGTGAAGCGAGGCGACGTACTGCCGCAGCGCCTCATCCGCCTCCGCGAGCGACCGCTCTACGTCCGTGGGGCTGAGTACGCGCTTGTCGATCGTGGCGTACGCACTGGAGCTGTCCCAGATGCGACGCGGGTCCGGCGCGGCCGCGCCGATCAGACGCAGCCGTAGGACCTCGAGTTCGTCGAGCGCAGGAAGAAGGCCGAGGAGCTCCTCGACCACGAAGGCGGAACGTTGCACAGGCACCAAGGTTCGGTGCGTTCAGCCGCCCGAAACAGTCATTGTGCCGCCGCGGTCCGCCGTGCCGTAGGTGGAGAAGTGCCACACCTGCGCCTGCACGCGCTGCCCGTCCGCGGTAAGCGTCCCGCCCACGCTGGTCCACAGCTTTGTCGACTCGTCGAACCAGAGCGCCCCGGCCGCATAGCCTTCCGAGGTGGTGCCCACGTACGGAAGCTCGATGGTGATGGGCTGCGCGAACTTGACGTTGTGCGGACCGAACTCCGCCAGCGCCCGCTCCGTGCCCTCCTTGGGGAGGCTGAGCGAGAACATCGTCACCTTGTCCACCGCGCCGGCCGGCACCACGATGCGGAAGCCGTAGTAGCTAAGCGTACCGCCCCCCGGCCCGATCCACGCCTTGGCCCACAGATTGACGGGCTTGGTCTTGCCCTCCTTGTAGGCCGCCACCCGCTCCACGTTCTGAAGCGTGGTCTCAGTGAGCCGAGGCCCCACCGGCGCCGCCTGACCAGCCCCGCCGAACGGCCCACCCGCTTCCCCACAGCCAGCCGCGAGCGCAAGGACCGGCACCACACCAAAAAGGAAACGGCGAAGACGCATGCGTACCTCCGGCAGGGATGGAAGGGACACGGGGGAGGGGCAGGAAAGGCCAGGAAGCCACGTTCCCGTGCGCGGATCGTTTGGGGACTTTGTAAAACTAACCGATATGTGCGCTTACTGCAACACTTCCGTCAAACCGGCTCAGGCGGGGACCACCAGCCTGTATTCGGCGATCTTGCGGCGCAGCGTGTTGCGGTGGATCCCGAGCCGCTCGGCCGCAAGGGTGAGGTTGTTCGCCGTCTCGGCCAGTGCGCGGCGGATCATCCTGCGCTCCATCTCCTCCAGCGTCACCAGCGGCATCTCGGCCGGGTCCGCCATGGTGGGGCGGGCCGCGGGCGGGTGGAGGATGTCGGCCGGAAGGTGCTGCGGGAGAAG